>JBAVJR010000202.1:0-7886 GCA_049687855.1 Steroidobacteraceae bacterium
CAGACTGGGAGTGTGAATTCACCAGTCACGGAATGAGGAGGGGTCGTCATGAAGCTTACTCGCGTGGGTGTGGATTTGGCCAAGCAGGTCTTCCAGGTGCACGGCGTGGATCGGGCGGAGCGCCCGGCTTGGTGCAAGCGACTGAAGCGTGCTCGCTGGATCGCGGATCTGGAGCGTGACGGTTGAACACTTCCGCTTTCCGGCAGCCGACCGTGCCCGCGAGCGGTCAAGCGATGCCGCGCCCCACGCAGTCCACGACCTCAGCCAACGCCTGCAGTTCTAATCGCCCGTACCTGGCGTGCAATCTGGCCGATGTGGCGGCCATCAGTGCCGCAGCATCCGCCCCACACGTGCACATGCGGGAACCGTTGGGCAAGCTGGGCCATCTGAGTGCCGAGTTCCTCGGGATCGCCGTCTTCGAGATGCCCGAGCTTGCATAGATCCAGAGTTTCCATCGCAACGGCGTTCGGCATGAAGCCCCCCAGTCGTTGAATCCACGCTCCGGGCGTCAGTCCGGGCGCGAACTCGGTCGGATGGGTGCAGTTGATCATGTAATAGGCCGGTACGCTGCCGGTTGCGGCGTCGACGCGCGTGATCGCCTCTTCAATGCTTTCGCCGCCTTTGAGCCGGCCGCCCGCAGCGACGAGGAAGGAGACCACGACCGGCATTCCGGCCGACTTCGCGGCGCGCGCGAGTCCTGTTGCCTCATCGATACTGGAAAACGTCATCGCCGTGACGAGGTCAGCACCGGCCTTCTTGAACGTCTGGATCTGCTCAGAATGGTATTCCTCGGCCTCTGAAGCATCGGGCAGGCGACCGATGTTGTAGGCATCGCCTCGAGGGCCGATGACGCCACCCACGAGCATCGGCGTTTCCGGCGTTGTGTATTCCCGCGCGAATTCGCAGTAGAACTCGATCCCTCTGACGTTGATTTCCTCGAGCGCCTCTCGGGAATAGCCCGTCAACTCGCCCCAATCGCGGCTGGCGCGGTAGTGAAGCCCTTCGTTGATCACTCCGAACCCGTTGGCCACCGCCGACTCCACCACCTTGCGATGATAGTCGCCGAGACACGACCGCCCACGCGCGTCGTTCAGAAGTTCGAACCCGCAAAAGTGACGCAGCTTGAATCCGTCGACGTACTGCATCCACGTCTCGAAGCCGCCGGCGGTCGTCATGAGTTTGCCGGACTGTTGCGGAAGTCTCGTTAGTGACGCCATTTCCCTCTCCCTTGACACGTCGCGGACCTGCACGACAGCCGGCGTGGGCGTTCCAGAGTGCGGTTTGCGGATATAGCCACGTCCGCTTACGAGCGGCAATTCGAGCACCAGGACGTCTGCTCCCGGCCGGTTTTACGCGTTCGCGAATGTCAGCTTTTTACCTGAACTCGCAGAAAGGATTAACATTTTTCGGTCACAGGGCCAAAAGCAAAGCCAGGCGCGCCGCACGGGCTTCGCCCCGAGTCAATGGGTCCCGCGCACCAATACCCGAACGGGCGAATCAGCGTTCCAGCTGAACCGCCGCCATCGCCGCGCCGACGATGCCGGCATCGTTCCCGAAGGCCGCCGGCACGATTTCCGCCCGGCTGTTGAGCAGCGACCCGAAATGCTGCCAGTTCTCGGTCACTCCGCCCCCGATCACGAACACGTCGGGCCACAGCAGCGAGTGGTACGCCTCGAGCACCTCGTTCACCGCGGCCGCCCACTCCACCCAGTCGAGATCAAGGTCGGCACGGACTTTCGCGGACGCGCGATGCTCCGCCTCCTTGCCCCGGACTTCGAGGTGACCGAGTTCCGTGTTCGGCAGCAGGCGCCCGTCCACGAACAGCGCCGTGCCGATGCCCGTGCCGAGCGTGATCACCATCACCGTGCCGGCGCGATTGCGACCCGCGCCGAGCGTCATCTCCGCGATGCCCGCCGCATCGGCGTCGTTCAGGAACGCCACCGGCCGCTGCAATCGCGCCTGCATGTGGCCCTGCACGTTCATGCCGATCCAGCGCTTGTCGATGTTCGCAGCGGTCCACGCCACGCCCTGCTTCGCTACGGCAGGAAACGCGAGCCCCACCGGACCGGCCGACGGCAGGTCGCGCGCCATCGCGACCAGCAGCTCGAGTACGGCCTCGGGGGCCGCGCCCGCAGGCGTGGCACGCCGCAGGGTCT
The DNA here is from genome assembly GCA_049687855.1 of Steroidobacteraceae bacterium. Lineage (GTDB taxonomy): Bacteria > Pseudomonadota > Gammaproteobacteria > Steroidobacterales > Steroidobacteraceae > RPQJ01. The sequence goes on from JBAVJR010000202.1 coordinate 2,157, forward strand.
CGCCCATGACGAGTCCAGATTCGATGTGCACCAGTCCGGCCTTGACGAACGAGCCGCCGACGTCGAACGCCAGCCGCAACGAGGGGTCGCCCTCTTTCACGTCGATCTCCTCATGCAGGTCACGGGTGTCGCAGCCGAACTCGAAATCCGCCCCGGCGACGTCAACCTTTCTTCACGCTCTCGATCATCTGCTGGTTCGCGGCAAGCGCCATCTGCGCATCGCGCTCCTTCTGCTTCTGCTGCCGTGACATCGTGTAGCCCGCGACGACCACGCCGACCGCGACGATGGCGACCAGGATCGTCGCGAGCGCGTTGATGTCCGGGCTCACGCCCAGGCGCACCTTCGAGAAGATGACCATCGGCAGCGTGCTGGAACCGGGGCCGGCCACGAAGCTGGTGATCACCAGGTCGTCGAGCGAAAGCGTGAAGGCGAGGAGCCAGCCCGACATCAGCGCCGGCGCGATGATCGGCAGCGTGATCAGGAAGAAGACCTTGTGCGGCCGTGCGCCAAGGTCCATCGCCGCTTCTTCCAGCGAATCGTCCATCTGCGACAGCCGGGACTGCACGACGACCGTGACGAACGCCATCGTCAGGGTGATGTGCGAAATGATGATCGTGGTCATGCCGCGCCCCGCCGGCCAGCCGATGATCTGCTCCATCGTGACGAACAGCAGCAGCAGCGAAAGGCCCGTGATGACCTCGGGCATGACGAGCGGCGCGGTGGTGAGACCCGAGAGCAGCGTGCGGCCCTTGAAGGGACCGAAACGAGCGAGCACCAGCCCGGCCAGCGTTCCCAGCACGACTGCAAGCGTCGCCGAAATCGCCGCAATCTTCAGGCTCAGCAGGGCGGCATTGAGGATCTGGTCGTTACGCAGCAGCGCTCCGTACCACTTGGTCGAGAAGCCGCCCCAGACGGTGACCAGGCGCGAACTGTTGAACGAGTAGACGACCAGCGAAACGATCGGGATGTACAGGAACGCGAACCCGAGGATCAGGACGAGCGTGCGGAACAGGTTGCGGCCCTGGTTCATCGGTTCACCCCGCCCGCCTCGGCATCCTGCGCGCGCTGGAAATACATCATCGGTATGACCAGGAACAGCAGCAGCACGATGGCCACCGCGCTCGCGACGGGCCAGTCACGGTTGTTGAAGAACTCGGTCCACAACACCTTGCCGATCATGAGCATGCCCGGATCGCCGAGCAGCGACGGGATGACGAACTCGCCCACGGCCGGGATGAACACCAGCAGGCAGCCTGCCCGCACGCCGGGCAACGACAGCGGCAGCGTGACTTGCAGGAATCCCTGCCAGGGCTTGCAGCCCAGGTCGGCCGCAGCCTCGAGCAGCGTCAGGTCCATCTTTTCGAGGTTGGCGTACAGCGGCAGGATCATGAATGGCAGGTAGGAATACACGATGCCGACGTAGACGGCAAAGTCCGTCTGCAGCATCTGGATGGGCTGGTCGATCGCGCCGATCCAGATCAGGAAGTTGTTGAGCAGCCCGTTGTTCTTCAGGATGCCGATCCAGGCGTAAACGCGCAGCAGGAACGACGTCCAGAACGGCAGCACGATGAGCAGCATCAGGATGTTGCGCGCCGACGGGTTGCTGCGGGCGATCGCATAGGCGATCGGGTAGCCGAGCAGCAGGCAGAAAACGGTCGAGACGCTGGCGACCCAGATCGAGTTCAGGTAGGCCTTCCAGTAGAGATTGTCTTCGACCAGAAACGCGAAATTGCCGAGGTTGAGCTTGATCTGCAGCACCTTCTCGGCGGTCCAGTGCAGCAGCGGCTCGTACGGCGGCATGGCGATCAGCGTGCTCGAGAAACTGATCTTCAGCACGATCACGAAAGGGATCAGGAAGAAGACCAGCAGCCACAGGTAGGGGACGGCAGTGACGACCGAGCGCCCCTGCAGCCCCGCCCGCCTGAGCAGGGCTTTCACTTCGTCACCACCACGGGGCTTTCCGGGTACCACTGCAGGTAGACGCGCTCATCCCAGGTGATGCGGTCCTCGGCGTGGCGGTAGATGTTCGGCTGCGTGACGCGCACGACCTTGCCGGATTCGAGCCGCAGCAGGTAGATGGACATGTCGCCCATGTACGCGATGTCCTGCACGACGCCCGCGGCCCAGTTGTCCGCGGCGTCGGGCTTCTCGCGGCTGATCGTGATCTTCTCCGGCCGGATCGCCGCCCAGACCGTCGCGCCGGGCGCGGAGCTCACGCCGTGGTCCACGTAGATAGGGGCCTCGAGGTCGTCGCAGCCGATGCGCACGTAGGACGGCTCGTCCTCGATCAGCCGGCCCTCGAACATGTTGACCGAGCCGATGAATTCCGACACGAACCGCGAGCTCGGGTACTCGTAGATCTCGCTCGGCGTGCCGACCTGCGCGATCTCGCCGTGGTTCATCAGGCCGATGCGCGTCGACAGCGTCATCGCCTCTTCCTGGTCGTGCGTGACGACCACGAAGGTGACGCCAAGCGTCTCCTGGATGTTGATCAGCTCGAACTGCGTGTGTTCACGCAGCTTCTTGTCGAGCGCGGCGAGCGGTTCGTCGAGCAGCAGCAGCTTCGGCTTCTTGACAAGCGAGCGCGCCAGCGCGACGCGCTGGCGCTGTCCACCCGACAGCTGGTGCGGCTTGCGCTTCGCGAACTGGCCGAGCTTCACCAGGTTCAGCATGTCGTTCACGCGGCTCGCGATCTCGTCCTTCTTCAGCCGCTCCTGCTTCAGGCCGAACGCGACGTTCTGCTCGACCGTCATGTGCGGGAAGATCGCGTACGACTGGAACATCATGTTCACGGGCCGCTCGTAGGGCGGGATCGACGTCATGTCCACGCCGTCGATGAAGATCTTGCCGGACGTGGGTCGTTCGAAGCCCGCGAGCATGCGCAGCAAGGTAGTCTTGCCGCACCCCGACGCCCCCAGCAGGCAGAATATCTCCTTCTTGTAGATGCTGAGCGAGACGTCGTCCACCGCGATGAAGTCGCCGAATTTCTTGGTGACTTTCTCGATCCGCACGTAGGGCCTGGCCTCCGGGTCCGTCCAGGGCTCGAACTTCTGCTGGGTCGCGCGCGGTGAAGTGGCCATGATGTCCCTGTGCTGCTCGTTGTTGGCGCCGCGCCGTTCGACGCGCTGCTGTCGATCGTGGTTCTGCCGGGCTCCGGGCGTGGTCTGCGCCCCGTCACGAAGCGCGTCCAGGTGCGTTGGATCTGCCGCGCGCGGCCCGCGTGCTCCCGGTTATAGCTCACGCAACCGGCAAAGTCAGCCTCACCCCGAAACCAACACGGGGCGGCCGGACTGTTATCCGGCCGCCCCGCGGGTGGCGTGCGCCGGACGCGCCTACTTGCCCGTGGTGAACCGCGTCCAGGTGCGGTTCAGCAGGCGGGTGAACTCAGGCGTCTCGGCGAGGTCGGGGAACAGCTTGGCCTTCACCTCGGCCGACGGGTAGACGCCCGGGTCGTTCTTGACCTTGTCGTCGATCAACGCGAGCGACGCGGAATTGCCGTTGGCATAGTTGATGAAGTTCGAGTTCTTGGCCGCGACGTCCGGACGCATCATGAAGTTGATGAACATGTGCGCATTGTCCGGGTGCTTGGCGTCGGCCGGGACCGCGTACATGTCGAACCAGATGATCGTGCCTTCCTTAGGCACGCTGTACTTGATCACGTTGCCCTGGCCGACCTCGGCGGCACGGTCACGCGCCTGCAGCACGTCGCCGCTCCAGCCCACCGCCAGGCAAAGCTCGCCGTTCGCGAGCGCGTCGATGTAGTTGGAGCTGTGGATCATGCGGATGTAAGGACGGATCTTGAGCAGCAGGCCTTCGGCCATCTTGAGGTCGGCCTCGCTCTGGCTGTTGGGATCCTTGCCTAGATAGGCCAGCGCGACACCGACCAGCTCGCTCGGCGCGTCGAGCACCGAGATGCCGCAATCCTTGAACTTGGCGGCCCACTTCGGATCGAAGACGATCTGCCAGCTGTCCACCGGCGCGTTCGGGTCGATCTTCTTGATCTTGCCCTCGTTGTAGCCGATGCCGTCGGTGCCCCACATGTGGTTCACCGCGTGCTCGTTGCCCGGATCGTGCAGGGCGACGCGCTGCAGGACTTCGGGGTCGAGGTTGCCCCAGTTGGTGAGCTTGCTGCGGTCGAGCTTCATGAAGACGCCCGCCTTGATCTGGCGCTCCATGAACGAAGCCGACGGCACGACGACGTCATAGCCGGTGTTGCCCGCGAGCAGCTTGGTCTCGAGCACTTCGTTGCTGTCGAAGACGTCGTAGTTGACCTTGATGCCGGTCTCGGCGGTGAACGCCTCGAGCGTCGTCGGGTCGATGTAGTCGGACCAGTTGTAGACGTTGACGACCTTTTCTTCGGTCGACGCCGGCGCGGCAGCGGCCGGGGCAGCGGCGGTCTCGGCAGCCGGAGGAGCTTCCTCCTTCTTGCCACAGCCCACGAGGGTGGTGGCGACCACCAGACTCAATAACCCGGCACGGATGCTGATGCTCATTTTGGACTTACCCCTGTACTTGCTTCGGAGCGCGCCGATTGGCACGAGTGTAGCTGTATAGCGAAGATTTTTTTCCGTGGCTAGGGGCATCGCGGCCAGCGCGCCGCCCCCCGTCTCTGGATGCGACTGAGACTCCTACAGGCGACCTTCCGCGCGGCAGCGGGCGTACGTCAGGTCGAGGCAGCGCCACGCCTTCTCGGCGAGCTCGTCGAGCTGTTCGCGGCTGATCACGAGCGGCGGCGAAATGATCATCGTATCGCGGACCGCGCGCATGATCAGGCCGTTCTCGAAGCAGAAGTCGCGGCAGATCGTGCCGACCTCGCCGCGCTTGTCGAAAAACGTCCGCGTGCCCTTGTCCTTGACCAGTTCCAGAGCGCCGATCAGGCCGACCGACCGCGCCTCGCCCACCAGCGGGTGCTCCGCAAGGTCGCGCCACTTCCTGGCCAGGTAGGGACCGGTTTCGTCGCGCGTGCGCGGCACGAGGTTTTCCTGCTGGATCAGGGTCAGGTTGACGCTGGCGACGGCGCAGGCCGCCGGATGGCCCGAGTAGGTGAAGCCGTGGGCAAACTCGCCACCCTGGTCGATGATCACGTCGGCCACCCGGTCCGCCACCATGACGCCACCGATCGGCAGGTAGCCCGACGACAGGCCCTTGGCGATCGTCATGAGGTCCGGCTTGATCCCGAAGAGGTTCGAGCCGAACCAGTGCCCCGTGCGGCCAAAGCCGCAGATGACCTCGTCCGCGACCAGCAGGATGCCGTAGCGGTCGCAGATTTTCTGGATTTCGGGCCAGTACGTGTCCGGCGGGATGATCACGCCGCCCGCGCCCTGGATCGGTTCGCCGATGAAGGCCGCGATCTTCTGCGGGCCCAGCTCGAGGATCTTCTGCTCGAGCGTGTGCGCGATCTTTACGCCGAACTCGGCCGGGCTCAGCGTGCCGGCCTCCCCGTACCAGTACGGCTGCGGGATGTGGACGATGTCCGGTATCGGCAGGCCGCCCTGCTCGTGCATGAACCCCATGCCTCCCAGGCTCGCGCCGGCCATGGTGCTGCCGTGATAGGCATTGACGCGGCTGATGATCACCTTGCGCTCGGGCTGGCCGAGCAGGTCCCAGTAACGGCGCACGAGGCGCACGACCGTGTCGTTGCCTTCCGAGCCCGAACCGGTGAAGAAGACGCGATTGAACTGGGGCGGGGTCAGGTCGACGAGCTGCTTCGCCAGTTCGATGGCCGGCGG
>JBAVJR010000203.1:0-3215 GCA_049687855.1 Steroidobacteraceae bacterium
CACTACGTGATCAACGGCCGCAAGTGGTGGACCTCGGGCGCGTCGGACCCGCGCTGCAAGGTGCTCATCTTCATGGGCAAGACCGATCCGTCGAACGCCAACGTGCACCGGCAGCAGTCGATGATCCTGGTGCCGATGGACACGCCCGGAGTGCGCGTCGTGCGTCCGGTGCCGGTCTTCGGTTACCTCGACGAGCCGCACGGCCACCCCGAGGTCGACTTCGAGAACGTGCGCGTGCCCGTCTCGAACCTGCTGCTCGGCGAGGGCCGCGGCTTCGAGATCGCGCAGGGCCGCCTCGGCCCTGGCCGCATCCATCATTGCATGCGCATCATCGGCGCGACCGAGCGAGCGCTCGAAGCGATGTGCCGCCGGTCGCTGCAGCGTACTGCGTTCCACAAGAAGCTGGCTGAGCAGGGCGTCTGGCGCGAGCGCATCGCGGACGCCCGCATGAAACTCGACCAGGCGCGTTTCCTGACCTTGCATGCCGCGTGGAAGATGGACGTCGCCGGCAACAAGGCCGCGCAGAAGGAAATCGCGATGATCAAGGTCGTCGCGCCGAACATCGCGTGCCAGATCATCGACCAGGCGATCCAGCTCTTCGGCGGCGCGGGAGTCACCGACGACCACGGACTCGGCTGGGCCTATGCGATGGCACGCACGCTGCGCATCGCGGACGGCCCCGACGAGGTGCACCGCAACCACATCGCGAAGCTCGAGCTGTCGCGCTACCTGGCGTCCTGAGGGTCCCGCATGCAGCTGCAGGACAGGATCGCTTTCGTCACCGGCGGGGGGCGGGGCATCGGGCGCGCGGTGTGCCGCGAACTGCTGCGCCGAGGCGCAGTGGGCGTCGTGATCGCCGATCTCGACGGCGCACTGGCGCAGGCGACGGCGGCCGAGCTTGGCGGCCTGGGCCTGCAGTGCGACGTGTCGAACGAGGCGGCGTTGCAGGCAGCAGTGGCCGCAGCGATCGCGCACTACGGTCGCGTGGACATACTTTTTTCGAATGCGGGGTTCGGCTCTGCCGAACTCGATCTCGACGACGCCCTGGCCGAGCCCAACGATCTCTGGGCGCGCATGTGGCAGGTCCACGTGATGTCGCACGTGTACGCGTCGCGGGCAGTGTTGCCCGGGATGCTCGAACGCGGCGAGGGCTATCTCGTGAACGTGGCGTCCGCTGCCGGACTGCTGTGCCAGGTCGGCGACGCTGCCTACAGCGCGACCAAGCATGCGGCGGTCGGGCTTGCGGAATCGCTCGCGATCACCTACGGCGAGCGGGGCATCCGCGTCTCCGTCGTGTGCCCCCAGTACGTCGCGACGGCCATCACCCGGCTCGATGAGAAGCTGCCGACCGACGCACCTGCCGGACTGCTCTCGGTGGAACAGGCCGCCACGGCGATCGCAGACGGGCTCGAACGCGAGCCATTCCTGATCCTGACGCACCCCGAAGTCCTGACGTACTTCCAGCGGAAAGCGGCGGACTACGACCGCTGGGTCGGTGGCATGCGCCGCCTCCGGGAGGGATTGCGGAATGGCGCAGGGTTTCTGCAAGTCCGTCGATGATAGACTCGGGCGAAACCAGGAACATTGCCACCGGCACCGGAAGGACGATGCGCTCATGAGGCAGTTGCGCGGCGAGGACGCACGGTTCGTGTATGGCGAATCCGGTCACGCCAATTCGAACATCACGCTCATCTCGATCTATGACCCGTCGACGGCCCGGGACGGTCGCGTCCATTTCAAGAGCCTGTTGAAGCACATCGAAAGCCGGCTGCACCTGTCGCCGATTTTCCGCCAGAAGCTGCTGCGCGTGCCGATGGAGCTCGATTTTCCGTACTGGATCGAGGACGACGACTTCGACCTCGAATACCACGTGCGTCACATTGCGTTGCCGAAGCCCGGCGACTGGCGCCAGTTCTGCATCCAGGCTTCACGCATCCACGCGCGCCCGCTCGACCTGTCGAAGCCCCTGTGGGAGCTGTACCTGGTCGAGGGCCTCGATGCGTTCCTGCACCTGCCGCCCGACAGCTTCGCCATCCTTGCCAAGGTTCATCACGCGGCGATCGACGTCCGCGGCGGTGCCGAGATCACGACGCTGCTGCACGATACGACAGCGCTGCCGCCGTTGCCCGAACCGCCCGAGCCGTGGTTTCCGGAGGCGCCGCCGGGATCGATTTCGCTGCTCGCGCGCGCGATGGTCAACAACGTGGTGCGTCCGTTGATGTTCGCGGGTCCGCTCGCGCGGGCGGTCAGCAGGGTGACCCCGGCCGTGCTCGGTTCGCTCGGCGAGTTGCTGCGCAAGGACCGCTTTGCGGTCACGCGTTTCAACTCCGAGGTTTCGCAGCACCGCGTCTTCGACTCCCGCCGGTTCCTCATCGGCGAGTTCAAGCGCATCCGCGACCTGGTGCCGGGCGCCACGATCAACGATGCGGTGCTCGCCGTCTGCGGCGGCGCCTTGCGCCGGTACCTGCTGGCCCACGACGAGCTGCCGGGCTCGAGCGTGGTCTCGCTCGCGCCATTCTCGGTACGGGCCGTGGGCGCCAACGTTGAAGAGCGCCCCGAACTGAGCCTGGTCCGCGTGCCGCTCGGCACCGAGATCGAGGATCCGAAGAAGCGCCTGCGGGCGATCTACAGGCACACGTCGACGCATGCGGAGGTCGACCAGGCCGTGCGTGCGAAAGAGCTCACGGAGTTCGACAAGCACGCCCCGGCGGCGACGCTCGCGCTTTCGGCGAAATTGCTGGCCGGCTCTTCGCTCGGTTCGCAGCGCGAGCCGCTCGCGGGCTGCACGATCATGAACGTGCCTGGACCCGCGATCCCGCTCTACCTCGACGGCGCGCGCATGACGTACTTCTCCGCGATCATGCCGATCGCGGACGGCATGGGGCTGGTGTTCTCGGTGACGAGTTACGACGGGATGATCTTCATCTCGCCGACGTCGTGCCGCGAGCAGCTGCCCGACCCCGAGTTCTTCGCGCAGTGCATCCGCGACAGCTTCCAGGAATTGCTGGCGCTGACTCGCAAGGCGAAGAAAGCAAAAAAGAAAAAGGTCGTCATGAGCAAAGCGGCGTCGAAGCGGAAGTCAGTCGCGAAAAAGACGGTCAAGCGCCAGGCGGCGTGAGCCGTGGTTTCCGACGAACCCCTGACCCCTTCCTGTCCTTCCTGCCCTTCCTACCCTTCCTGCCCCTATCCAGGAACCGCCACGCCCTTCCTGAGCC
>JBAVJR010000204.1:0-3414 GCA_049687855.1 Steroidobacteraceae bacterium
GAACAATCCGAAGGTCAAGGCGATCCTCGTCAACATCTTCGGCGGCATCGTTCGCTGCGACATGATCGCCGAAGGCGTCATCGGCGCCGCGCGCGACCTCGGCCTGCACCTGCCGGTCGTCGTCCGCATCGAAGGCACCAACGCGCCGCAGGGCCGCAAGCTGCTCGCCGAGAGCGGGCTGGACTTGATCGTCGCCACCGACCTGACCGACGCCGCCAGGAAGGCCGTCGCGGCCGTCGCGAGGAAGTAAACCATGTCGATCCTGATCAACAAGAACACGCGCGTGATCTGCCAGGGCTTCACCGGGAAGCAGGGCACGTTCCATTCGCAGGGCTGCCTCGATTACGGCACCCGGCTCGTCGGCGGCGTCACGCCGGGCCGCGGCGGCGAGAAGCACCTCGGCCTGCCGGTGTTCGACACCGTGCGCGACGCGGTCGCAAGGACCGAGGCCAATGCCACGATGATCTACGTGCCGCCGCCGTTCGCGGCCGACGCGATCATCGAGGCGGCGGATGCCGGCATCGCGCTGATCGTCTGCATCACCGAGGGCATCCCGGTGAACGACATGGTCAAGGTGAAGGCCGCGCTCAGGGATTCGCAGTCGCGACTCGTCGGCCCGAACTGCCCCGGCGTGATCACGCCGGGCGAATGCAAGATCGGCATCATGCCTGGCTTCATCCACAAGAAGGGCAACGTCGGCATCGTGTCGCGCTCGGGCACGCTCACGTACGAGGCGGTGTTCCAGACGACCAACGTCGGCCTCGGCCAGAGCACGTGCGTCGGCATCGGCGGCGATCCGGTCCGTGGCATGAACTTCATCGAGGTGCTCGAGCTGTTCGAGCAGGACCCGCAGACCGAAGGCATCATCATGGTCGGCGAGATCGGCGGCAGCGACGAAGAGGCGGGCGCGGAGTTCATCCGCAGGCACGTCACGAAACCGGTCGTTGCGTACATCGCCGGCGTCACGGCGCCCCCGGGCAAGCGCATGGGTCACGCGGGTGCGGTCATCTCCGGCGGCAAGGGCACCGCCGCTGACAAGTTCGCGGCGCTCGAAGCGGCGCGGGTCACCACGGTGCGTTCGCCGGCCGAACTCGGCGCGGCGATCTTCAAGCGGCTCAAGGGTCGCGTTACGAAAGCCAGGGCCGTCGTCGTGAAGAAGAAGGCGAAGGCAAAGGCCAGGGTGAAGACCAGGGCCAAAGTGAAGGCCAAGGCCAAAGCCCTGCCGCAAGCCAGGTCCAGGTCGGCGACGCGCAAGGGCCGTCGCTAGGCGGGTGCCGCGCCGGCTGCGGGCCTGCCGGTCGACCTAGTCATCCCGGCCGGGCCCGGTCTTCCGTGCTGGCTTCGAGCGGACGCCGCGCGAGGCCAGCGCCTCGCGCAGCAGGAATTCAACCTGTGCGTTCACGCTGCGCAACTCGACGGCGGCGAGCCGTTCCATATCGGCCCACAGGTCCGGGTCGATACGCAGCAGGAAAGTCTTCTTGTCGCGGCTTGCCACGATCGCAGTCAGGCGCGCGCGGCAGCGCGCTGCAGGGCGGCCTGGAGGCGACGCGGCTCATCGGATCCGACCAGCAGGTTGCGGCCACTCGCGAGTTTCAGCAGCACCGCATCGTAGCCGGAAACATTGTAAAGCCAGCCGCGCCGGGTCCGGTGCACGCCCCAGCCATCGATGAACGACGTGCGGGTAATCTCCACGGTGGAGATGTCCGCCAGCGGCACCGTCTTACGCGGCCAACCCGGTCCGAACCGAATGCGAAGCGCGCCGTCCTGGATGCGGACCGTCATCGAGCCCCACACCCAGCCGAACAGCGCCGCGATGCCGGCACCGGCCGCGAGCACTCCTGGTGGTGCGTGCACCTGGTCAAGGCCCGGCGTTGCGACCAGCACGAGCAGGCCGAACGCCAGCGCGAGGAACGCGATCCGGATCGGCCAACCGGTCTGCGTGTGCTCGTAGAGCAGGCGACTCATCGCGGCCGGCTCACGTGTACAGCGTGCCGGTGTTGATCACCGGCTGCGCCTCGCCCTCGGAGCACAGCACCACCAGCAGGTTGCTGACCATCGCGGCGCGACGCTCGTCGTCGAGGTGGACGATGTCGCGCTCGCTGAGCCCCTTCAGCGCCATCTCCACCATGCTGACCGCGCCGTGCACGATCTTGCTGCGCGCGGCGATGATCGCCTCGGCCTGCTGCCGGCGCAGCATCACCTGCGCGATCTCCGGCGCATAGGCGAGGTGCGTGAGCTTGGCGTCCTCGACCACGATGCCGGCCTGTTCGAAGCGGTCCGTGAGTTCGCGGATCAGCGACTGCGCGACGCGATCCTGGCCGGCTCGCAGCGTGATCTCGCCCTCGTGCAGGTCCTCGCCTTCGTCATAGGCGTAGCTCGACGCAAGGTGGCGCACCGCGGCCTCAGCCTGGATGCGCACGTACTCCACGTAGTCCTCGACGTCGAAGCTCGCCTGCGCGCTGTCCTGCACGCGCCAGACGATCGCGGCCGCGATCTCGATCGGGTTGCCCCGCTTGTCGTTGACCTTCAGCCGGTCGCTGGCGAGGTTGTGCGCCCGCAGGCTGATCTTCTGCTTCTTGTAGAACGGGTTGGCCCAGTGCAGGCCCTCCATCCGGTCCGTGCCCTTGTACGCGCCGAACAGCAGCAGGATCGCGGCCTCGTTCGGCTGCAGCATGTACAGCCCGGACAGCACGAATACGCCGAGGATGAACAGCGGCACCGCGAGCAACAGCGCCTGCGGCCCCGCGACGCCTGCGTTGAGGATGAAGAACACGGCTGCGGCGAGCAGCGCGAGTCCGATGCCCAGGCCGACGTAGCCACTGGTGGTGCGACGCTCGATTTCGCCTGTGCGCGACATGGGTTGCTGGGTCATCTGCGGTCTCCGGCTGCTGGCGGCGCCGGGCGCCGCTGATTACAAAGTGATATCACTATGATAGAAACGGCCCCGACTGTCAAGTCGCGGCTCAGTCCCGCGCCGCTTCCGCGTCCAGCACCTGCACGGTGCTGCGGAACATCGCGAGCGCGCTCGCGCTGTCCCGGTCGATCGCGACGATGCCGATCTTGCCGAACTCCGACAACGCGCCAATCAGGGTGAACACGATGCCGCGGTTGCGCTGCGCGTCGAAATGCAGATCGTGCCGGTTGGTCACCTCGACCAGGTCCTCCGGGGTCAGCCGACGGTACAGCGGGTTCACGACGTTGTCGGTCGCGTAGTAACTGCGGGTTCCGCCGTCGGGCGTGACGAACTCCGCACGCGCGGCGTCGTAGTGCCCTTGCGTCAGGAACTGCAGCATCTGGAACGTGTGGGTCGTGCCGCCCTTGCGCAGGTTGATCTCGATCGCCACGTGACGCCAATCGTCGTCGCCGGGGACGGACACGAAATCGACGCTGAAGCGCCCGAGCGCGCCCTTTGCC
>JBAVJR010000205.1:0-3863 GCA_049687855.1 Steroidobacteraceae bacterium
ATCCGGGCCCCGACACAATGCAGATCGAGGTCGTCGACGATCATTCGACTCAGGACGACCCGGAGAGCGTGGTGCGCGAGATCGGACGCGGACGGGTCGGGTTCTTCCGCCAGCCTGCCAACGTCGGCATCACGCGCAATTTCGCAACCTGCATTACGCGTTCGCGCGGCCGGCTGGTCCACCTGCTGCACGGCGACGACCTGGTCCGTGACGGCTTCTACGCGAGCCTGCGGCGCGCGTTCGACACCGATCCGGCGATCGGTGCAGCCTTCTGTCGCCAGGTCTTCATCGACGGCAAAGGCGACCGGATCGACCTTTCTCCGCTGGAGCAGTCCCACAGCGGGCGTCTCGAGGGCGCGCTCGAACGGCTGGCGACCGAGCAGAGAATCATGACGCCCAGCATCGTCGTGCGTCGTGACGTCTACGAGGCGCTCGGCGGCTTCGACGACCGCCTGCGCTGCAGCGAAGACTGGGAAATGTGGGTCCGTATCGCGTCCCGATATCCGGTGTGGTACGAGAAGGAGCCGCTCGCGCTGTATCGGATGCATGCGAACTCGAACACCGGCCGACACATCGCGACTGCCGAAGACATGCGTTACACGCGCGAAGCCATCGACCTGTTCGCGGCGCACCTGCCGCCCGCGCGTGCCGCGGACATCGTCCGCGCGGCAAAGCAACGATATGCGCTCGCCGCGATCCGCACCGCGCGGTCGCTGCTCGCGACGCGCGACCTCGACGCCGCCCGCGCCCAGTTGGCGGAAGCATTGCGCCTGAGCCTGTCGCCGCGGGTGCTGGGGTCGCTGCTGGCCGCGGTGGCGAGTGGTTTGGCGGCGTCGACGCGACGAGCGCGGCTGCCATGACCGGCGCGACCGCTCCGGTCCGGATCGCCCTGGCGGGCTGCGGCGCGGTGTCGTCGCAGTATTACGCGCCTGCGTTGCAGGAGCTGCAGCGTGCGGGCGACGTCGTGCTGGCGGCAGTGTTCGATCCCGACCGGGATTCGGCCGAGCGGCTTGCGGCGCAGTTTCCGGCCGTCGCCGTGGCCGACTCGTTCGACTCATTACAGGCGGCCGCATTCGAACTCGCGGTGGTGGCGTCGCCGCCGACGCTGCACGCATCCCAGTCGATCCAGTTGCTGCGGGCAGGACGAGCCGTGCTCTGCGAAAAGCCCATGGCGACGACGCTCGTGGACGCGCAGGCGATGGTGGCGGCGGCTGCCGAGTCGCAGGCCGTGCTGGCCGTCGGGATGGTGCGAAGGTTCCTGCCGGCCGCCGAGTTCATTCGCGACGCAATCGCGCTCGGGATGCTCGGCGAGCTGAGTTCGTTCGATCTCGCCGAGGGTAGCGCCGACTTCAGCTGGCCGGTGACCTCACCGTCCTACTTCCAGAGGCAGCAGGCCGGCGGGGGCGTGCTCATGGACATCGGCGTGCACGTCTTGGACCTGTTGACCTGGTGGTTGGGCGAACCGGCCACGCTCGAGTATGCCGACGACGCGATGGGCGGCATCGAGGCCAATTGCCAGTTCTCCTGCGCGTATGCAAACGGCCTGCAGGGCAAGGTCCGCCTGAGCCGGGACGCGCCGCTGGCAAATCGATTCACGCTGCGGGGCAACAAGGGATGGCTGAGCTGGTCGGCCAATGTGGCCGACGCGGTCGAGATCGGCCTGCAGGGATCGACGCACCTGCTCGAGGCGACGCTGCGGCGCACGGGACCGGCCGGCACACCCTTGCGGTCCACGGCCCCGGCCTACAACTTCGAGCAGAGTTTTGTCAGCCAGCTCCGCAACGTCGCCCGGGCCGTGCGAGGCAGGGAGGCATTGCGGGTGCCGGCCAGCGACGCCCTCGCGGCCATCCGCCAGCTCGAGTATTGCTACGGGCATCGGTCGCTGCTGGCCCTGGACTGGCTGGGCGACGCGGAAATCGAGCGTGCCAGGCTACTGCAGCAGGCGATGAAGTGAGCAAGACGGTCGCGATCCTCGGTGCGAACGGTTTCATCGGCCGGCGACTCGTCGAGTACCTGCACCTGCGCGAGCTGGCGCAGGTGCGCCCGGTCGCCCGGCGACCCAACGCACTCGCCGGGCTCGCAGTGTTCGACCTGGACTGTCGCATTGCCGACGCGCTGGATGCCGGGGCGCTGGAGCGAGCGCTCGCAGGCTGCGACGTGCTCGTGCACTGCGTGGCGGGCGATGCGCAGACGATCATCGGCGCGGTCGGTCCGGCTTATGCGGCTGCGCAGCGGGCCGGGGTACGACGGCTCGTCTATCTCAGCAGCGCTTCCGTGCACGGCCAGGCCCCGACCCCCGGGACAGACGAAGGCACTGCGTTGCGGGACGACCAGCCGGTCGCCTACAACAACGCCAAGGTTCGCGCCGAGCAGCAACTGCGGAAGCTGCGAGCGACCGGCGGGGTCGAGCTCGTGATCCTGCGTCCCGGCATCGTCACGGGTCCGCGCTCGTACTGGGTCGGGAGTTTCGCGTCGGCGCTGGTCGCAGGCACTGCGGCCCTTGTGAATGGCGGCCAAGGCATCTGCAACAGTCTCTATGTCGACAACCTGGCGCATGGCGTGCACCTCGCCATGCACGCCCGCGAGGCGGATGGCCACGCGTTCCTGCTCGGTGACGCGGAGACCGTCCGCTGGGCCGATCTCTATCGACCCATTGCCGGCGCGTTTGGGGTCGACCTGGCCGACCTTCCCACAGCGGTCTACCGGCGCGGACGGACCCGCCTGCTCGATCGGATCGAACTGCTGCAGCAGCACAAGGTCCTCGGGCCGGCGCTCGCGAGGATTCCCAAGCGAGTGCGCCGGATCGCCTACGCGGCACTTATTTCTCCCGAACAGGACTCGCGGCTGGGTTCACCCTGGACGCATCCCGACTGGTCCGCCGGCGCGCCAGCGGTACCGGAGGCAACCCTGGAGATGGATCTGCTCGGCCGGTGTGGCTACAAGTTACCCCATGCCAAGGCTCTGGCACTGCTGGGTTACGAACCGGTCGTCGGTTTCGAGGAGGGGATGCGCCGGACCCTGGGCTGGCTGCGGTTCGCGGGGTTCCCGGTCATCACGTCGGCGCCGACCTGACTAGCCACGGCGTGCGGTCATGCTGTATCGTTCGCGGCTCGTTTGAGGGCGCATAGCTCAGCGGTAGAGCACTACCTTGACATGGTAGGGGTCCGTGGTTCGATCCCACGTGCGCCCACCACGATCCCGGCACCTGGGTCATCGTGAATCTTGACGGGACCAAAGACGATGCCGGTCATCACACTGCCTGACGGCAGCCAACGCAGTTTCGATCAACCCGTGACCGTGGCAGGCCTTGCTGCGAGCATCGGCGCGGGGCTCGCCAAGGCTGCGCTCGCCGGCCGTGTCGATGGCAGGCTCGTGGACACCTCGCACGTCATCGATCATGACGCATCGGTGTCCATCGTCACCGGCAGGGACGCGGACGGGCTCGAAATCATCCGTCACTCCACGGCCCACCTGCTCGCGCAGGCCGTGCAGGCCGTCTACCCCGAAGCGCAGGTCACCATCGGCCCCGTCATCGAGGACGGCTTCTACTACGACTTTGCCTTCAGCCGGCCATTCACGCCGGAAGACCTGGCGAAGTTCGAGGCGAAGATGCACGAGATCGTGAAGGCCGACCTCAAGGTCGAGCGCAGGCTCATGCCGCGCGATGCGGCGGTCGAGACATTCAGGAAACTCGGCGAGCACTACAAGGCCGAGATCATCGCAGCCATCCCCGCGAACGAAGACATCAGCCTGTACGGACAGGGCGACTGGTTCGACCTGTGCCGCGGGCCGCACGTGCCCAGCACCGGCAAGCTCGGCGCGTTCAAGCTCATGAAGGTCGCGGGTGCCTACTGGCGCGGCGA
>JBAVJR010000206.1:0-6566 GCA_049687855.1 Steroidobacteraceae bacterium
TGCCGGCGACGACGACCCGGCGTCCTGCCATCTGCACGGCGAGTTCCGCGGCGCCGCTAGCGAGCGTGCGCAGCGGCTTGTAGATGGTCATGGCCTGGGTGCCAACGGCGATGCGCTGCAACGCCACCGTTTCGGCGTCCTGGCCGGTGACCAGCACCTTGCCCGCGAGCCCCTCTTCGCTCAAGGCCTGGATGGCGCCGCCTGCGGTGCCATCGTTGCTCGCGAGCACGGCGTCGATGCGTGGGCCGTTGGCCGTGATCGCGGCGTTCACGATGCGCTTGGCGTTCTCCGGCTTCCAGTCCTCGGCCCAGTCCTCGTGCAGCACCTGGATGTCGCCGCTCTTGATCAATGGCTCGAGGACCCGATCCTGCCCGCGCTTGAACAGCGCGGCGTTGTTGTCCGTCTTGGCACCGTAGATGCGCACGATACGGCCCTTGCCCGGTGTCGGCAGGTGCTCGAGCAGGAACTGCGCCTGCAATTCGCCCACGTGCTCGTTGTCGAAGCTCACGTAGAGGTCGGGATCGCTGTCGCGGATCATGCGGTCGTAGGCGATCACCGGGATGCCGGCGTCATGGGCCATCTTGACGCCCTTGGCCATTGCCGTGCCGTCGTGGGGCACGATCACCAGCACGTCGACCTTGTTGGTGATCAGCTTTTCGACGTCGCTGATCTGCACCGTGTCGTCGCTGTTGGCTGCGAGCACGCGTACCCTGGCGCCGAGCTCGCCCGCGCGCTTTACGAACATCTCGCGGTCGGCCTGCCAGCGCGCTTCCTTCAGCGTATCGAGCGACAGTCCGAT
Source organism: Steroidobacteraceae bacterium (assembly GCA_049687855.1). Classification (GTDB taxonomy): domain Bacteria; phylum Pseudomonadota; class Gammaproteobacteria; order Steroidobacterales; family Steroidobacteraceae; genus RPQJ01. Next base: position 800 of record JBAVJR010000206.1, read on the forward strand.
GACGATTTCATCGTCCGGCGCCGCGCCAGGGGCGTTGCCGCCGCGCGCAGCGAGCGCGAGCCCGATCAGCACGCTGGCCACCAGCGAAACGATCACCAACAGGATGCGGATCTTCAAGGCTTCACTCCTGCCTGAATCGAATGGCGGCCCCGCCGCTGCTCGCCAGCGCGAGGTCGAGCGTATCCGCCGCGGTCACGTTGCGCTTCTCGATCACCAGGTCGTAAGGGTTCGTTTTCCAGTTGGCCTGCGGCCCATCGCGATAGATCTCGGCTACGTAGCGTGCCCGCGGGTCGAGGAAATCGAGCTTAACCGACAACTGCCGCGGATTCTCATCGGTCAGCGCGCCGAGGAACCAGTTGGGCTTGCCGCGCTGCTTGCGCGCCACGGCCACGAAATCACCGACCTCGCCGGCGAGGCCAATGCTTTCGTGCCAATCGGTCGGGACGTCCTTGATGAACTGGAATGCGTCGAGGTGCTTCGCGTAGTTCTCGGGCAGGTCGGCGGCCATCTGCACCGGGCTGTAGAGCACGACGTAGAGCGACAGCTCCTTGGCGAGCGTGTGCTGCACCCGGTGCTGCGGGTCGTAGCCATCGAGGTCGACGATCCCGGGCGTGTAGTCCATCGGGCCGGCCAGCATGCGCGTGAACGGCAGGATCGCCACGTGCTCGGGAGGATTCACGGGATCGCCCCAGGCGTTGTACTCCTGGCCGCGGGCGCCCTCGCGCGAGATCCAGTTCGGGTACGTGCGACGCAGGCCGGTGTCCTTCACGGGCTCATGGGCGTTGATGCTGATCTTGTGCTTCGCCGCTTCGCGCAGCACCCGCAGGTGATGATCGACCTGGAACTGGCCGTCGTGCCACTCGTGCAGCTCGACGCCGTTCCCGTCGATGCGACGAACGTCGCCCGCATCCGCCACGTAGCCGGTCTTGACCTGCCGCACGCCCATAGACTCGTAGAGCGCGAACGCCGCGGGCATCTGCGGCTCGTAATTGCCCACGTCAGCCGAGGTCTCGTGATGGCCGACGACACGTACGCCTTTGCTGCGTGCGTAATCGGTGACCGCCTGCAGGTCGAAGTCCGGGTACGGCTGCGTGAACTTGAACAGCTTGCCGTTGTAGAACCAGTCGCCGTCCCAGCCGACGTTCCAGCCCTCGACCAGCACGCCCTTGAACCCATTGGCCGCCGCGAAATCGATGTAGCGCTTCGTCTCGGCTGTCGTGGCGCCGTGCTTCGGGCCGGATCCCCACGTGGCCTTGTTGATGTGCATCGCCCACCAGATGCCCACATACTTGCCGGGCTCGACCCACGATACGTCGCCGAGCGCGTTCGGCTCGTTCAGGTTCAGGATCAGGCTGGAGTTCAGCAGCGCAGCGGCATTCGGCGCGATCTGCGCCGTGCGCCACGGCGTCTTGAACGGCGTGTGCGTCTTGACGCGGATGCCGTCGGACCACGGGGTGAGGCTGGTGCGGAAGATGCCGGGCCGGCGCTGGTCGAGCACGTAGGCGGCGTAGTCGACGAGCGCCGCTTCGTGAAAGCTCAGGTGCGTGCCATCGGCCAGGCGCACCGTCATCGGTGTGTGCGCCATCGGCACGTCTGCCAGCGGCGTGCTGTGGTAGAGGTACTCGTAGCGGTTCCAGCGACGGCCCGGAATCCACCACGCCTTGATCTGCTGCTTCGCGTCGTCGAGCCGAAACTCGGTGAGCTCCTCGGTGATGTTCACGGCGTCATAGCCCGGCTGCTCCGGCACCTCGTAACGGAAGCCGAAGCCGTCGTCGAACACGCGCACCCGCACGCTGAACTGACGCGCGACCCCCTTGGCGGATTCGAACTTCACGAGCAGTTCGTTGTGACGGTCGCGTACGTAGCGACGCTCGCCCCACGGCTGCTCCCAGGTTTCGTCGTGGCTCGAGGTCGAGGTATTCGCCACGCGAAAGCCGTCGTCGAAGGCGGGCTGCGACTGGAAACGCATCCCGAGAAAACCGGCCGGCATGATTTCGACGCCGTTGCGCGCGACCGCGTAGCGAGGCGAGCCATTCTTGTCGACGTCGAGGGTGACCGTCGTCTGCCCGTCGGGGGACCGGACCGCCGTTGGCTGCGCCGACGCCGTCACGGCAACGAGCAGCGTTGCGAACAGGAACGAGGCACGGCGCGCTGTGAGCTTCATCAACGGTTCCCCCTGCCACTCGAAAGACAGACAGGGACCGCGTCCGCCGGTGCGGCCGTCGATCGCTGCTTCCCCCGAAGCGGCAGGCAGTCTAGCAATGATCCGGGGGCCGGCTCCCGGCCAACGTTCAATGCAAACGTATTCAAGACCTTGTGGCCCGAGCGGCCGGAATGATTCACTGCAGCCTACGTTCAGGAGACACCCCGATGCTCAGGCCGATGCCCAGGAAATGGCTGGCAGTGCTGGTTCTCGCGCTCGCTGCGACGACGGCGGTTGCGGCCGACCGGATCGAACGGGTCGAGCCGTCGTCATGGTGGGTCGGCATGAAGGACGACCGTCTGCAGCTGCTGGTGCACGGCGACCGCGTCGCCGACCTCGCGCCCCGGCTGTCCTACCCAGGTGTCGCGATCACCGGTGTGGACCGCATCGAGAATCCCAACTACCTGTTCGTCAACCTGCGCATTGCGCCAGAGACGAAGCCAGGTTCGTTCCGCATCGATTTCCTCAAGGGCCGCTTCAGGGCAGCGAGTCGCACGTACGTGCTGAACGCCCGTGAGCCCGGCTCCGCCGATCGCGTGGGTTTCGGGCCGCAGGACACGATCTACCTCGTCACTCCCGACCGCTTTGCCAACGGCGACCCGTCGAACGATACGGTCAAGGGCATGCCGGACGGGCTCGACCGCTCGCAGCCGCTCGGCCGCCACGGCGGCGACCTCAAGGGCGTTGCGAACAGTCTCGATTACCTGGCGGGCATGGGTTACACGCAGCTCTGGCTGAACCCGGTGCTGGAGAACAACCAGCCCGAGGTCACCTACCACGGCTATGCGATCACCGATTTCTACAAGGTGGACCCGCGCTACGGCACCAACGAGGACTACCGTCGGCTTGCGGCCGATGCGCGCAAGCGCGGCATCGGGCTGGTCATGGACATGGTACTGAACCACTGCGGTTCGGCGCACTGGTGGATGCGGGACCTGCCGAGCAAGGACTGGTTCAACCACGACAGCACGTTCTCGCCCACCACCCACGTGCGCGAGGCACTGCAGGACATCCACGCCGCGGAGGTGGATCGACGCACATTTGCGGACGGCTGGTTCGTCGCGACGATGCCGGACATGAACCAGCGCAATCCGCACCTGGCGACGTACCTGATCCAGAACAGCCTCTGGTGGGTCGAATACGCGGGGTTGTCGGGGATTCGCGTCGACACGTATTCGTACTCGGACCGGGCCTTCCTGACGGAATGGTCGCGCCGCGTGACGCAGGAGTACCCGAACCTGAACATCGTCGGCGAAGAATGGAGTTCCAATCCGTCGACGGTCGCCTACTGGCAGCGCGGCCGCAATCCGCCGGACGGTTACGTGTCGTACCTGCCGAGCGTGTTCGACTTCCCGTTGCAGGAGGCCGTCGCGATGGGTCTCAAGGAGCCCGAAGGTTGGGGCACCGGGCTGCGCCGCATCTACAAGGTGCTGGCGCAGGACAGCATCTATGCCGATCCTTACGACGTGGTCGTCTTCCACGACAACCACGACATGAGCCGGATGCTCACGGCGCTCGGCGAACGCCAGGACCTGAACCGCATGGCGCTGGCGTTCGTGCTGACGACGCGCGGCATTCCGCAGATCTTCTACGGCACCGAAGTGCTGATGAGCAATAAGGGCACCGAAGACCACGGCATCATCCGCAGCGACTTCCCGGGCGGCTGGCCCGGCGACACGAAGAACGCGTTCACTGGCCAGGGCCTCAGCGACGATGAGCGCGCGATGCAGGAATACACGCGCAAGCTGCTGCAGTGGCGGCGCACGGCGCCGGCCATTCGCGACGGGAAGCTGACGCACTATGTGCCCACCGACTATGTGTACGTGTACTTCCGCCACGACGCCGCGCAGAACATCATGGTGATCATGAACAATGGCGATGAAGCCCGCACCATCGACACGAAGCGCTTCCAGGAATCGATCGGCAGCGCAGCGACGGGCAAGGACGTGCTTTCGGGCCAATCGCACGAACTGGCCAAGGGTGTCGCGGTGCCTGCACGCAGCGCCACGATCCTCGAATTGCAGTGAGGTGAAACGATGTCGTTCGGCCGTCGAACCGTACTTGCCGCGCTGCTCGCGATGAGCATGCCGACCGTGCTCGCCGCTACGATGCCTGAGCCATCGCCGGTGACCGGCCCTGGCGTCACCGGCACGGTCGTGCGTTACGCGGGCATGCCGTCGATGCACGTTGCCAAGCGGAACGTGGACGTCTGGCTTCCGCCGAGCTACGGCAAGGATCCGGCGCAGCGCTACCCGGTGCTGTACATGCACGACGGCCAGAACCTGTTCGATCCGGCGACGTCCTACGGCGGCGTGGACTGGGCGGTCGACGAAGTGATGACTAGCCTGATCGAGAAGGGCGGCGTGCGCGAGGCCATCGTCGTCGGTGTCTGGAACACGCCGAAGCGACGCGACGAATACATGCCGCAGCGGCCCGTGCGGGGCAAGATCAAGTTCAACGTGCCGGGCGCGGAGGATCTCGACGCCGCGGACATCGTCTCCGACCGCTACCTCGAATTCCTGGTCAAGGAGCTCAAGCCGTTCATCGATGCCACGTACCGCACCCTGCCCGGCCGCGCCGACACGCTCGTGATGGGTTCGAGCATGGGTGGCCTGGTCTCGCAGTACGCGATGAGCCAGTACCCGGACGTGTTTGGCGGCGCCGGATGCATCTCGACGCATTGGCCGGCCGGGAATGGCATTGCGCTCGACGACTTTGCGGCCCACCTGCCCGATCCGGCCACCCACAAGTACTGGTTCGACTACGGCACTGCCACGCTCGACGCGCTGTACGAGCCGTACCAGAAGCGCGCCGACGAGATCCTGCGGAAAGCCGGCTACGTCGAAGGCCGGAACTGGATCACGCGCAAGTTCGAGGGTGCCGAGCATTCCGAGAAAGCGTGGCGGCTGCGCGTGGATCAGCCGCTGGTCTTCCTGCTCGGGCGCTGAATACGCCCGTGTCCCCGTGCGCCAGCCGGGTCAGTGCGGACCGAGCTGCAGGACACCGCCACCGACCAGTGCAACATGCGGAATGTCGGTGCGCGGTATCGATTTTCCATCGAACACTGCAACACCGGAATTCGCACGCTCGATCGCAAGCACACGGCCTTCTGGCAGGCGCACGCGTACTTTCGACACCAGCGGCACCCCGGCGACGTACGTGCCACTGGCCGGCTGCACCGGATAGAAGCCGAGCGTCGCGAACACCAGCCACGCGCTCATCTGGCCACAGTCGTCGTTGCCGACGATGCCATCCGGACGGTCGGTGTAGAACTCGTGCGCGATGCGCTCAACCAGACGTTCTCCCTTTTCGGGTGCAGCGGTATATGAGTACAGCCAGGCGATGTGGTGGCTCGGCTCGTTGCCGTGCGCGTACTGGCCGATCATCGCTTCCTGGCCGAGGTGCTTGTCGGGGTTCGGCATCGGCAAAGAGAAGAAAGTGTCGAGCCAGTCTTCAAGACCCTTCGGGCCCCCGAGCACCTCGCGAAACCCGAACGGATCGTGCAACGCGGGTGTCGCCGTGTACTGCCAGGCATTGGCTTCCGTGTAATCGCCGGGATTGTTG
>JBAVJR010000207.1:0-1791 GCA_049687855.1 Steroidobacteraceae bacterium
GTGCTGCTCTACATGCGGCAGCCGCTCAAGCTCGATTACCTCTGGGCGTCGCTCTGCATGCTGGGCGCCGTCTATTTCATGTTCAGGAAGTGACCATGGCCGACCCGGCGAACCTCCCCGTGACCGACACCGCCATCCACCGACGCGTCGCAGCCTGCCGCGCGGGCGCGGACCCGACGATGATCGCGCGCTTGCGCTCCGGCTGGGCCGTGCTCGGGGATCCGCAGGTGCTGCCTGGCTATTGTCTGCTGCTGCCTGACCCCGTGGTGGCGCACCTGAACACGCTGGAGCCGGCCGCGAAGCAGGCTTTCCTCGCCGACATGGCGCGGATCGGGCAGGCCGTGCAGGACATCACGGGTGCGGTGCGCATCAACTACGCGATTTTCGGCAACGTCGAACCCGCGCTGCACGCCCACGTGATCCCCCGCTACCAGGACGAGCCCGCCGACCTCGCCAAGGCCAATCCCTGGGGCTATGACTGGAACGCCGCACCGCGGTTCGATGCGGGGGCGGACGGCGACCTGCTGCAGGCGCTCCGCGCACGGCTCGAGCGCACACCCTGATAACGTGATTTCTGCCGCTTTTCCGCGGTAGTGCTGCTGGCTGGCGGTCCGTGTTGCGCTACTCTCCGGCCATGCGTCCCAGTCACAGCCCTGCGGGATTCCGGCCGATCTTCGGGATTGCCTGGGTGCTCGTCGGCGTCCTGTCCGTCTGTGGCGTGTCGCCCGGTGCGGCCTACCGCTACAAGGATTCGAGCGGCCAGTGGGTCTACACCGACCGGCCCCCACCGCCCGGCCAGGCGTCACAGAGCGTGGCGCTGGGGCGCGGCGGCGGAGCGGCGCTGAGGATGGTCGTGGAGCCGCGGTCCACCGACGCGGGTGTCGCGCTGGTGGCGATCAATGAGTGCCAGTGCATCGTGGAGTTCGCCGTCAAGGCGCAAACCCCCGCTGGCCAGAAGCTTGGGCGCGGGACGGTGTCGCCGCGATCGGAAAAAGTCCTGCTCGACGTTGCGGCGGCCGCTGCGCCCGCGGAGATCCGCTACGAATACGGCTACGTGGTCGGCGAACCCGGTGTGCAGCACCGGCCAGCGCAACCTTATCGCGTGCCGTTTGCGCCGGCGCAGCGGTTCGAGGTGACGCAGGCACCGCCTGATGCCATCACTCATGTCGGCCCCTCGAGCCGCAACGCCGTCGACATCGCGATGCCCGTCGGTACGGCCATTCACTCGGCGCGCGAAGGCCTCGTGATCAACGTGGCCGCACGGCATTTCCGGACCGGTCTCGATCTGCAGAGCGTGGATGAAGCGAACTTCGTGCAGATCCTGCACGATGACGGTACCTACGCGATCTATGCGCACCTGCAGCTCGACACCGTGCGGGTAAAGCCCGGCCAGCACGTCGCCCGCGGCGAATACATCGCCAACTCGGGCAACACCGGGCTTTCGAGCGGTCCGCACCTGCATTTCGTGGTGCTGCGCAACGTCGGCCTGCGCAGCGAGTCGGTTCCGATCACTTTTGCCGGACCGGGCGGCGCGAGCGTGACGCCGCAGAGCGGGCAGCTGCTGACGGCGTATTGAGCGCCGGTCGGGAGAGGGAGATCGCAATGGCCCGCGGCAGGGGCTCCGGTCTTCCTCTGCGCTCCGTGTCGAACGCCGCAGTTCGAACGCAGGTGCGAGGCGGCGCTGCCGGTTCTGTTGCTTCTCTGACACCATCGCCTCGCACCCGTTCGAGCAAGGCTCGCCGTGAATCGTGCGGTTCCTCCGCGCGATTCACGATGCGCGGTAGACCCGGA
>JBAVJR010000208.1:0-2674 GCA_049687855.1 Steroidobacteraceae bacterium
CACAACGCGTGCGTCGCGTCCGGGCGCGGTTGCAGCCGGAGTCGCGTCGATATCGATCTAGTGGCCCGCGGCGGGCGAGGCCGGCAGCGGCTCGAGCATTCCGGTCACCATGGCATCCATCTGCGCAGTCGGGATATCCGCCACTGAATCTGCCGTTGTCGTGAGGCGCGTCAGCAAGTCGCTCTGCGTGCGCCCGCGCTCGAAGGCGATGCGGTACGGAATTTCGTGGTGGAACATCACCATCGAATAGCGCGGAATGAAGCGCTCCGGGTGACGCCGCTCGAGTTCGAAACTCAGTTCCTTGCGCAACATGAACTTGGGATCCCGGACCGTATCCCGCATCTCCAGGAAATTCTCCAGGGCCATCGCGGCGATCGCATCGGTGTCCGGCTTGCGCAACTGGAAGAACTGCTCAAACGCGGACCGCCAGTCGCCGGCTGAGCGCAGCAGCCGGTCGAGTTCGAAACAGTCCTCGAAGCACGCGTTCATGCCCTGGCCGTGGAACGGCACGATCGCATGCGCGGCATCGCCGAGCAGCACGGCGGCCTCGCCGGCTGACCACGCGTCCACATGGATCGTGCCCATGCGGCCGACGGGATGCTCGAGGAATTCGCGGGCGAGACCCGGCATCAGCGGCACGACGTCGGGAAAATGCCGGGCGAAGAACGCATCGACGGTCGCGCGGCTGTCGAGGGCAGCGAAGCAGTCCGTGCCGCCTTTCAGGGCGAGGAACAGCGTGACGGTGAAGCTGCCGTCGATGTTCGGCAACGCGATCAGCATGAAGCCGCCGCGCGGCCAGATGTGCAGCGCATTGCGATCGATGCGGTGCGAGCCATCCGTCCTGGCCGGCAGCGTGAGTTCCTTGTAGCCGTGATCGAGCAGGTCTTCGCGCACGCGCACGCCGAGCTGGCCGGTCATCGCGCGCCGCACGATGGAGCCCGCGCCGTCCGCTGCGATCAGCGGTGCGAGCGGCTGCTGGTACGTGTCGCCGGAGACCTCGTCGAGCATGACGAGTTCGTCGCGCTCGAAATCGAGCGTGCGTGCCGCCTGCAGGAAACGGGGTTCGATTCCGTAATGACGCTGCGCATGATCGAGCAGCACGCGGTTCAGGCCAGGCCGCGAGACGGAGTGGATGACTTCGTGCGGCCGCTGGCCGTAGGGCGCGAACGTGAGGGTACCGTCAGGGGCGTGCAGCGTGCGACCCCGCATCGGGATCAGCAGCGGTTCGACGTCGGCGAACACACCGGCCTCGCGCAACGCATGGATACCGCGGTCCGCCAGCGCCAGGTTGATCGAGCGGCCCGCGTCCATGTCGACCTTGCGCAGGTCCGGGCGGCGTTCGTACACCTGCACCTGCCGGCCCTGCCGCGCCAGGTAGATGGCCATCAGCGCGCCGGTCAGGCCGGCGCCGAGGATCGTGACGGGCCGCTTCACGCTCCGAGTTCCGCGCGCAGCGCATCCACGCAGCGCCAGACATCGTCGAAGCTGTTGTAGAAAGGCACCGGTGCAGCACGGATCACGTCCGGCTCGCGCCAGTCGGGCAGGATGGAGCGCTGTCGCAGGCCATCGAACACCCCGCGTGCACGATCACGCGTGAGCCCGACCAGCCGCAGGGACAACGCCGCCCCGCGTGCTTCAGGCCGGGACGGTGTGATGATTTCCACCCGGCCTGCAAGCCGCATCTGCACCAGGCGTTCGAAATATCCCGTCAATGCGACCGACTTCCGGCGCAGGGCCGGCAGGCCGGCCGCGGCGAAGTGCTCGAGCGACGCCGCGAGCGGCGCCATGGCGAGAATCGGCGGGTTGCTGAGCTGCCAGCCTTCCGCGCCGGGAATGGGCTCGAATTCGGGCGCCATCAGGAAGCGCGTCGCCTTGTCGTGGCCCCACCAGCCGGCGAAGCGCGGCAACGATGCGTCGCGTGCGTGGCGGGCGTGTACGAACGCGCCTCCCACGGCACCCGGGCCGCCGTTCAGGTACTTGTAGTTGCACCAGACGGCAAAGTCCGCGCCCGCGTCGTGCAGCGCGACCGGCACGTTGCCGATGGCGTGCGCGAGGTCCCAGCCGACGACGCAGCCGGCTCGGTGGCCCGCGGCCGTGATCGCCGCGACGTCGAGTACCTGTCCCGTCAGGTACTGGATGCCCGGCAGCAGGATCGTGGCGATCCGTGCGCCCTCGCGCTCGATCGTCGCGATGATGTCTTCGGTTCGCAGCAGGGACTCACCGTCGCGCGGCGCGATCTCGATCAGGTCGTGCGCCGGATCGAGCCCACGAAAACGCACCTGCGATTCGACGGCGTGGCGATCCGAGGGAAACGCCGCGCGCTCCATCAGGACCGCGCGGCGCGCGCCCGCCGGCCGGTAGAAGCTCACCAGCAGCAGGTGCAGGTTGGCCGTGAGCGTGTTCATCGCGACGACTTCGGCCGGCTCGGCCCCGACCAGCATGGCCAGCGCAGGGGCGAGCCGCTCGTGATACGTGAGCCACGGATGACGACCGGTGAAGTGTCCTTCGACCCCGAGCGAGCGCCAGTCGCGCATCACGTCTTCGACATACTCCGCGGCCAGCACGGGTTGCGCGCCGAGCGAGTGTCCGCACAGGTAGACGAATTCGCGTCCGCTGTCCGACTCGCGCGGCAGGACGAAGCGGTCGCGCCAGGCCGCCAACGCATCCGCCGCAT
>JBAVJR010000209.1:0-8923 GCA_049687855.1 Steroidobacteraceae bacterium
ACTCAACCACGCCCGTGCAGCGCGGCGACCTGCGCGTCACGGTGTCGGCCACCGGCAACCTGAAACCGACCAACGAAGTCGAAGTGGGCTCGGAGCTGTCGGGACTCGTGACGGAAGTGAACGTCGACAACAACGACCGGGTGACGAAGGGGCAGGTCCTGGCGCGGATCGACACCGCACGGTTGCAGGACACGATCGCGCAGAGCCGGGCGTCGCTGCAGTCCGCGATCGCCAGCGTCGCGCAGGCTGAAGCCACGGCGCAGCAGACCAAGGCGTCGCTCGCGCGGTTCGAGGAAGTGCACGCCCTGTCGGGAGGCAAGGTGCCTTCGGCCGCGGAACTCGACACCGCCAGGGCAGAGTACGCGCGCGCAGTTGCGGGCGTGCGCACCGCGGAGGCCGGCGTGGCGCGGGCGCGGGCACAGCTGTCATCGGACCAGACGCAGTTCTCGAAGGCCCTGATCCTATCGCCGGTGACGGGCGTCGTGCTGTCGCGCCAGATCGATCCCGGCCAGACCGTGGCAGCCTCGTTCAATGCGCCCGTGCTGTTCCTGATCGCCGAGGACCTGAGCGCCATGCGGCTCGAGGTCAAGGTGGATGAAGCCGACGTGGGTCAGGTCGCTGCCGGGCAGTCGGCCACGTTCCAGGTGGATGCCTTCCCTGGTCGGACCTTTCCAGCGCGGGTCGAGCGCGTCGATGTCGGCGCGAATGCCAGCGCCGGTTCGACGACCTCGGGCAATTCGTCCAGCACCGTCGTTGCCTACACGGCCGTGCTCACGGTGGACAACAAGGATTCGACGCTGCGCCCGGGCATGACGGCCACGGCAGACATCGTCACCAGCGAAAAACGCGACGTGCTGCTCGTGCCCAACTCCGCATTGCGCTTCTCGCCCGACGCCAGCGCGGCAGGCGGCGAGCGCAGCGGCGTCACCAGGGTATTGATGCCGGGTCCGCCGCGCGGAACCGCGGGCAACAAGACTCGCGAGGTCCAGATCGGACGTGGCAGCGCGCAGGAAATCTACATTCTCGACGCGAAGGGCGAGCCGGAGCCCGTAGCGGTCAAGACGGGCGACACGAACGGTACGCTGACGGAAGTCACGGGAGCCACATTGCGCGAAGGGGCGGCGGTGATCACGGGCAAGCTCGCAACGGAGGGCGCCAGTGGGTGATGGCCCCGGTGCCGCACGCGCCGACCGGGGCGATCCCCTGATCCAGCTGCGCGGCGTGACCAAGACCTTCGGCTCCGGTGCCGCAAGCTTCGAGGCGCTGCGCGGCGTGGACTTCGACGTCGCGGCCGGCGAATTCGTTGCGGTCATGGGGCCGTCGGGATCCGGCAAGTCGACGATGATGAACATCCTCGGCTGCCTCGACGTGCCGACCGCAGGCGAGTTCCTGTTCCAGGGCTTCCACGTCGAAAAGCTGACCCGCGACGAACGCGCGCTGCTGCGTCGCCGCTACCTCGGTTTCGTGTTCCAGGGCTTCAACCTGCTCGCACGTACCAACGCACTCGAGAATGTCGAATTGCCGCTGCTTTACCGCGGCGAAAAGCCGCGCGCGCGACGGGAAGCCGCGATGAATGCGCTGGCCGAGGTGGGCCTCGCCGACTGGTGGGACCACACCCCCGCCGAACTCTCCGGGGGCCAGCAACAGCGAGTGGCCATCGCGCGCGCGATCGTCACCTCGCCACAGGTGCTGCTCGCCGACGAGCCGACGGGCAACCTCGACACGGCGCGCTCGCTCGAGATCATGGAACTCCTGACCCGCTTCAACCGGGCTGGCATCACCATCCTCATGGTGACCCACGAAGCCGCGATGGCCGCCTATGCACATACGGTGGCGCACGTGCGCGACGGTCTCGTGGAGCAAGGCGAGGCACGCGGGCCGTGAGCATGCTCGGACCCACGCTGGTGCTCGCACTGCGGGAAATCCGCCGCCACGTGTTGCGCTCGTTCCTGACCGTGCTCGGCATCGTGATCGGCGTCGCGGCCGTCGTCACGATGGTCACGCTCGGCAACGGGGCGACGGCGGCCGTGCGCGAGCAGATCTCCGGGTTGGGCGTGAACATACTGCAGGTGCGCCCGGGACAGGGTTTCGGTCGCGGTGGCGGTGGCCCGGCACCGCCGGATTTCGACATGGACGACGTCGCGGCCATCCGCGACCAGGTCGCCGGTGTCGTCGTGGTCGCCCCCCTGTCGCAGTCGTCGGGCACGGCCGTGCGCAATGCCGCCAACTGGTCGACGACCGTCAACGGCACGACGTCCGACTATTTCACCGCACAGCAATGGGACACGGCCTCCGGACGCACGTTCACGGCCGCCGAAGAGCAAGCCGGCAAAGCCGTGTGCGTGATCGGATCGACAGTGCAGCGCAACCTGTTCCGCGCCGAAGACCCGCTGGGGCAGCGCTTCCGGCTGCGCGGCCTGTCGTGCGAGGTGATCGGCACGCTCGTGACGCGCGGCCAGGGCGGCTTCGGCAACGATCAGGACGACGTCGTGCTGATGCCGATCAAGACCGTGCAGCGACGCATCACCGGCAACCGCAAGGTACGGCAGATGCTGGTGAAGGTGGATCCGGCCTACGACACGGCGGCCGTGACCGCCTCGCTCCAGTCGCTGCTGCGCGAACGTCGCAACATCCGCGGCGCGAAGCAGGACGACTTCAACATCTTCGACACCGCGCAGATCTCGCAGACGCTGCAGGGAACCACCCGCATCCTCACCTCACTGCTGGGCGCAGTTGCAGCGGTCAGCCTGCTGGTCGGCGGCATCGGCATCATGAACATCATGCTGGTGTCCGTCACCGAGCGCACGCGCGAGATCGGCATCCGGCTCGCGATCGGCGCAGTCGGGCGGGAGGTGCTGCTGCAGTTCCTGGTGGAAGCCGTCGTGCTGGCCTGCCTCGGCGGAGTCATCGGCCTGCTGCTGGCCCTGGTCGCCAGCTGGGCGGTGGCGCCGATGCTGCAGGTGCCGTTCCTGTTCGACGCCCGCATCAACGTCGTCGCCTTCGTCTTTTCGGCGTTGATCGGCGTGATCTTCGGCTACTTCCCGGCGCGGCAGGCCGCGCAGCTCAATCCGATCGACGCGCTGCGGCACGAATGACCGCGTGCCGGGCGCCTGCAGGTGCCGCGCCTGACGCGGGACCGGCGTTGCTCACGTACTCAGCGTAAAGATGCTTTCTCAGCGATCGAGGAAGTCGCGCGCGTACCGCACGATTTCCTCGGCATCCGCGTCGAGCACGTTGCCCGTGGGGTGGGAAAGGTCGACTCGACGCGCATCGCGCAGCAGCGCTTCGGTGCGACCTGTCGACTCCCAGAACTCGTCACGCGCACGCAGGATCATCACGGGCAGCTTGAGCAGCGGCAGGCGTTCGCCGACCTGGTAGCTGCCATCCGACGACGGCACGCCGATCAGGATCAGCCGGCGCACCTGCTCGGGCTTGGCCAGCGCGAGTTCGATGGCCGCCAGCGCACCGGCCTGGTAACCGATCACGTCCACCTGCTTGAGGCGCAGCGAGTCGATCAGGTCGACGAGCGCGGCGGCGTGATCAGCCACCAACGGCGCGTGCTCGGGGGCGTCGGACTCACCTGAACCCGGCAGGTCCGGGGCGTAGACGCTGCGGTCACGGCCGAGGTCGCGCAGCACCGGACGGAACGCCCGGCCCGTCAGGGTCGACGGCGTGATGCAGACGAGCGGAGTCAGCTCGTCGAAGCCGCCACTCGACGGAAACGACGTGTGCAGGTGCAGCTGTCCGAACCGGCAGTCGACGTACATCTTGCGCAGGTGGATGGTCACGGGAGGGGAACTCCTGCTCGAAAGTGCGGCGCTGCGGGCGATCGTGCGGGCGGAAATGCGGCTCACTGGCTGATCCTCGGTGGGCAATCGGCGTTCGTGCGGCGCATTCTCCGCGCGCCCGGCCTGCCTCACGTTGATTCAGCTCTCACTCCAGCCGTGATCGGCATGACTTAATGCTGCACCGGGCACGCCGCGCGCGTCCACCTGAGTGGGAGCAGAATTATGTCGCGTCGCGCTCACGCCGTGTCGAGGTACCACTCGTAGTCGCGGTCGCTCACGAGCGCGCCGAACTTCTCGGCCTCGTGGCGCTTGATGGCGAGGAAGACGTCGAGGAATCCGGGGCCGAGCGTGTCACGCAGGAACGTCGAAGACGCGGCCTTTTCGAGCGCAGCATGCCATTGCGTGGGTAGCGTGCCCCGCGACTCCTGGGCGTAGCCGTTGCCCACCACCGGCGGCCCGGGATCGAGCCGATGCTCGACGCCGTGCAGCATGCCGCCGAGCACCAGCGCGGCGACGAGGTAAGGGTTCGCGTCGGCCCCGGCCACGCGGTGCTCGACGTGGCGGCTCGCCGGTGGTCCGGCGGGCACACGCAGACTGACGGAGCGGTTGTTGATGCCCCACGTGACGGCGACCGGCGCATAGCTCATCGACCGGAAACGGCGATACGAATTGGCGTTGGGCGCATAGATGGCCATGCCATCCGCGAGCGTCGACCGCAAACCGCCGATCGCGTGCCGCAGCAGCGAACTGCCCGCCGGATCATCGGCAGCACATGCGTTGTTGCCGCTGCCGTCGGCGAGACTTGCGTGCAGGTGCATCCCCGAGCCGGCCTGTTCGGCGAACGGCTTGGCCATGAAACACGCCATGCGTCCATGCCGCGCAGCGACGCCGCGGACCGCGCGCTTGAACAGGACGGCTTCGTCGACCGCGCGCATTGCATCGGCCCGGTGCTCGAGCGTGATCTCGAACTGCCCCGGCGCGTATTCGGACATCAGCGTGCGCACGGGCAGCCCCAGCGCCTGCGCCGACGCGTAGAGATCGTCGAACAGCGGCGACATGTCGTCCAGGCGACCGAGGCCATAAGCGTCGATGCGACTGCGACGCTCGCCACTCAGCATGCCGGCCGAAGGCACCAGCCGGCCGGTTGCGTCGCGTTCGAGCAGGTAGAACTCGAGCTCGACGGCGACGACGGGTGTCAGGCCGGCGGCTTCGCAACGCGCGACGACCCCGGCCAGCGCGTGGCGCGGATCGGCGTGCGACGGCCGGCCGTCAAGCTCGTACATCGTACCGAGGACCTGCGCCGAAGGCCGCTTGAGCCATGGCGCCCGGGCAAGTGATCCCGCGACGGGCCGGCAGCACTGGTCCGCATCGCCAACTTCCCAGACCAGCCCAGTGCCCTCGACGTCCTCGCCGGTGATGTCGAGGCCGAGGATGGAGCCGGCGACGTTGCGACCGCTGCCGTAGAGCGCCGCGAGCTCTTCCCGCGCCACGTTCTTGCCGCGACCCACGCCGCACGCATCGGTGATGACCAGTTGTACGGCCTCGATGTCGGGATTCGCGTCGAGGAAAGCCTTGGCTTCCGCAGCCGTGCCGACGCCGCGTGGCAATGTGTTCTTTGCATGCATGGTGGAATGGGCCCTTCGGCTGCGGCCTTGCATGCATAGTGACGGATGCACTCGCGCGGTGGCAAGCTCACCGCCCTTCGCCGCACGCCCGGGAGGGCCGGATGGCCGCCGCGTATTCGCTTGCCTGGGACGTGCCACTGCACGGCTGGAACACGTTCCATCTGGACGCGCGCGCCCGATGCCTGGCCACCGTGCACGATGCAACTGCGCTGCCTGCCCTGCTGGCCGAGCCTGCGCTGCGGAACCTGCCGCTGATGGTGCTTGGCGCAGGGAGCAACGTGCTCTTCGCCACCGAACGGTTCGACGGTTGCCTGGTTCACCTGCAGTCCCATTCGGCCCGTATCGTGGGCGACGACGGCGACCACGCGTGCGTGCATGTCGATGCCGGGTTTGAATGGGACGAGCTCGTCGACTGGACGCTCGATCAGGGCCTGCAGGGCCTCGAGAACCTTGCGCTGATTCCCGGCCAGGCAGGAGCAGCACCGATCCAGAACATCGGCGCCTACGGCGTCGAGGTCGGCGCGTTCATTGCGACCGTGCACGTCTTTGACCGGCAGACGGATGCCTTCGACCGGCTGACGGCCGAACGCTGCGGGTTCGGTTATCGGGACAGCGTGTTCAAGCGCGCACCCGATCGCCGTATCGTTACGGCCATCGAGCTGCGATTGCCCAGGGCCGGCGCGACGAACCTCTCGTACGCCGGGCTGGCCGAGGAACTCGCCGCGATGGGAGGACTGGAATCGACGCCGCGCAACGTTGCCGCCGCGGTGCGACGCATTCGCCGGCGCAAGCTGCCGGACCCTGCGGTCGCTGGTAACGCCGGCAGTTTCTTCAAGAACCCGGTCGTAACGCGCGCAGTCGCCGTCGAACTGCAGTCGCGCTTCGAGCGCATGCCGGTCTTCCCGACGGCGACCGATGCCGAGCGCAAGCTCTCGGCCGCGTGGCTGATCGAACAGGCCGGGTGGCGTGGTTTCCGCGACGGCGATGCCGCCGTGTCGGCACAGCACGCCCTGGTGCTGGTCAATCTGGGTCACGCGACCGGGCCACAGTTGCTGGCGCTGGCGCGTCGCGTCGCGGCGTCGGTGCAGGAGCAATTCGGCGTGACGCTGGAGCCCGAGCCGCGGATCGTCGGCGCGCGGTTTGAGCTATAGCGAGAGCTCGACCCGCAGGATCAGCACCAGCGCATCACCTATGTCCGGGTCGGTGCCGGGATCGACGACGTACTGCACGTCCGGCTGCAGCACGAGGTGCTCGCCGAAGGGAATGCGCCAGGTGAGTTCGTAAGCCTGCTCGCCCGAGGTCACGTCGACGCCCTCGGCGTGCATCGCATCCAGGTATTCGCCGCCGTTGCGCGCATAACCGAATGCAAAGCCGATGGAGTCGTCGCGGTCCGGCAGGAGGCCTCCAGTGCACACGATCCCGCCGCCCGTGTAGAGGTCAATGCGCGAGACCTCTGCGTTCGCGACGCCGATCCGGCCGTAGGCGACGAAGCCCGCAGCGAACTCGCGCTCGATCGAGGCATAGACGCCGTACTCGCTATCGCGGTCTTGCGGATCGGACAGGCCGCTCTTGCTGCGGGTGAACCGCCAAGCACCGGTCTTGACCCGCGCCGACTGCAGCGGCCGCTCGTATTCGAGGATGAGCATCGGCCCGCCTGCAAACGGCGTATCGCTGTAATCCGTCCCGGATGACGCCTCGACGTCGAGCGCCGCACCGCGCAGGATGCCGCCGCCTTCGTGCCGCTGCTGCAGGCGGACGCCGAACGCGGTGCGCGGAAAGATGGACGGCCCCGCCGCTCCGGTCTGCGAGATGTCGGGTCCGACTCCCTGTGAACTCGACAGGAACAGTCCGCCAGCCTCGATCGCATCGAATTCGGTGTTGAGGTCGTAGCGACCGAGCAGCACGGAACTGCCTTCGGACAGGGGCACTTCGACCCAGGCCTCGAACAGTCGCGTGCCGTCATCAGCGTCGATGTTGCTGACCGTCTGCAGGTCGCCGACCTGGAATTCCGAGAAGCCGCCGCCGTAAACGTGCTGCGCGGACAGGTGCAGCGAGTTGCCGCGGCCCGCGAACACGAAGCCGTCGTCGAAGGTGAGTTCGACGAGCCCCATGTGCCGGTCGCTGCGGTCGAGTCCGCCGCTCGCGACAGTGGCGAAGTCGCCGGTCCAGGAGGCGCCGAACCCCTCTGCTGCGGCCGGTGCCGACCACGCAATGAACAGCGCGAGCGTCGCTGCCCGCCATGCCGCGCAAGGCTGATGGCAGGTCGGAACCGGAGCCAGGCCATTGCATTCCATGGTCACCGGCACCTGAGCCTCTCGCGCATACGTGTCAGCCATGAAAGACCGCATGCGAATGCTTTTCAACACACTCGATGGTCTCGACGATACGCGGACCTGCGACTCGACCAAGGCGGAAGAGCCCCGCCCGTGGTCGGGTGCCCCGGCGCCAGCGAAGGTGATGCGGCTACCAGGCCCCGGTGTTCGGCATGCTCAGCCAGGGCTCGGCCGGCGCCTGTGCCACGCCCTTCTGCAACAGCTCGATCGAAATGTTGTCCGGCGACCTGACGAAGGCCATGCGGCCATCGCGCGGCGGGCGGTTGATCGTGACGCCGTGCTCCATGAGACGGCGGCACGACTCGTAGACGTCGTCGACCTCGTACGCGAGGTGGCCGAAGGCGCGGCCGATGCCGTACTCCTCGCGATCCCAGTTGTAGGTGAGTTCGACCTGCGCGTCGTCGTCGCCGGGCGCGGCCAGGAACACCAGCGTGAAGCGGCCCTTGGGGTACTCGGTGCGGCGCAATTCGCGCAGCCCGAGCGCTTCGCAGTAGAACCTGAGCGAGGCTTCGAGGTCGGTGACGCGGACCATCGTGTGCAGGTATTTCATGCGCGGATGTTACCGCGGGCGTCACGTTCCGGGCAGCGGCAATTGCAGTAGACCGCGTTCCGACGCAGGCTCGCACCGCGTAGAAACCAACGTGGCGTCGACCCTGCGGGCATTGCTCGTGCCAGCCCCGGTCGCACTGGCCGGCGCAGGTCATGATCATCGAGTTCACGCACCAGCAGCGCCAGTGCTGAGCGCGGTTCGCCCGCGACACGTGGCTGCGCAGGGCAGCAGGGCAGGTTCTGGGAGTACCGCGAGGCGCTGGTTCGCGACCAGTCACTCCTGGGCCAGGAGCGCTACGCCGAACTGGCAGGTACGTTCGGACTGGATACCCGGCGTTTCGAATCCTGCCGTGCCGATCCCGCCGTGCTACAGGCGGTGCGCGCCGATGCGACCCTGGCGGCCTCGACCGGCATCGCGTCGACGCCGTGGTTCGTGATCGGCCGCGTCGTCAACGGCGAGTTCGAAGGCGAGTTGCTGTCCGGAGCCCAGCCCTTCGAGGTGTTCCAGCAGCGGCTCGACTCACTGCTGCAGCAAGCGCAGAAACAGCCCGCTCGCCGCGGCCGCGAGCAGGACGGGCCCGAGCGGCCAGCGCGCCCGTTCGAGCAGGAACCACGCCGCCAGGGCGAG
>JBAVJR010000210.1:0-2875 GCA_049687855.1 Steroidobacteraceae bacterium
TTTCGAGCGGTCCGCACCTGCATTTCGTGGTGCTGCGCAACGTCGGCCTGCGCAGCGAGTCGGTCCCGATTGCGTTTGCAGGGCCCGGCGGCGCGAGCGTGACGCCGCGGAGCGGGCAGCTGCTGACGGCCTATTGACCCCGCAATTCGCGCACCAGCTGCGCGAGTGAAGGCACCGGCGGCGAGCACGTCATGCCGCGGCACACATACGCAACCGCACCACCCAGGGATTTCTTGCTGGCCAGTGCAGCAGGCAGGTTCTTCGCGTCGGCCGGCACGGCGACGATCATGCGATGCGGGTCGTAAAGCTTGTCGACTTCGCTGCGCCACACGTCGAGTTCGTCACTCTCACCGCGCAGTACCAGTATCCACGGCGGCGACGTGAATTCCTCGAGCGCCATCAGCAGCGTGCCGTGCCCGTGCGGATAGCGTTCGATGGCCGCATGCGCTGAGCGCAGCGTCGCTTCCGCCGCGTCGATGTAACGCGTTTCACCGAGCAGGTAACCGAGCCTGATCAGTACGCGGGCTGCGACGCCATTGCCGGCGGGCGTGGCATCGTCCGAAAACGTCTTTGGCCGCAGGATCAGCGACTCGTGGTCGTCGGCCGTGAAAAAGAACCCGCCGGTTTCGTGATCGGTGAAGTGCTCGAGCATCACGTCGACGAGTTCGACGGCCCAGGCCAGGGCGTCGGCATCCCAGCGCGCTTCGATGAGTTCGAGCAGGCCCCACGCGAGCATGGCGTAATCGTCGAGGTAGGCGGGGAAACGGGACTCGCCGTCCGTGTGCACGGCCAGCAGTCGGCCATCCTTCCAGCAGCGTGCCCGCAGGAAATACATGACCTGCACGGCGGCGCCTGCCAGGTCGTCGCGTTCGAGCGCACGGCTGGCGCGTGCCAGCCCGCCGATCACCATGCCGTTCCAGGACGTGAGGATCTTCTGATCGCGGCCCGGCCAGACGCGCGCATTGCGAACCTCGAGCAGTCGCGCACGCGCTTCGTCGATGCGCGCTGCGACCGTGGTTTCATCGAACCGCAGTTCGGTCGCGATGTCGGCGATTGACTTGAATGTGTGCAGGTGCCACTGGCCTTCGAAATTCGCGTCGCGGTCGAGGCCGAAGCGCTGGGCGAAAGGCTCGTAGTGCTCGAAATCGAGCAGGTCGCGCACCTCGTCCGGTGTCCAGACGTAGAACTTGCCCTCGTGGCCTTCGGAATCCGCATCCAGCGTCGAGTAGAAACCGCCCTCGGGCGAGCGCAGGTCACGCAGCAGCCACTCGGCCGTTTCTGCGGTGACGCGACGGAACAGTGGTTCACCGGTGGCGATGGCAGCCTGCGCGTATACGCCGAGCAGCTGCGCGTTGTCGTACAGCATTTTCTCGAAGTGCGGGATCATCCAGTACGGATCGACCGAATAGCGGCAGAAGCCGCCGCCGAGCTGGTCGTACAGGCCGCCTTCCGCCATGCGCGTGAGCGTCAACGTCGCCATGTAGAGCGCCTGCAGATCGGGCTCTTCGCTCGCGGCCGAGGCGCGCCAAACGCGCAGCAGGAATTCGAGGTTGGCCGGGTGCGGGAATTTCGGGGCTTCGCCGAAGCCACCGAAACTGCCGTCGAATTCGCGCTGCAGCGTCGCACGGGCCGTCAGCAGGGATTCGCTCGACAGCCCGTCGCCCGACGAATCCGTGGGTGGCTGCAGCTGCCCGAGCACGTCGACCAGCTTGTCGCCGTAATCCTTGAGGTCGCCGCGGCGCGTCTGGTAGAAATCGGCCACTTTCTCCAGCACGGCGCGAAAGCCCGGCATGCCGTACCGCTGCTCGGGCGGGAAATACGTCCCTGAAAAGAACGGCCGGTGCGAATCGGGCGCCAGGAACATCGTGAGCGGCCAGCCGCCGCCCGCCTGGTTCATCACCTGGTGCGCGGTCTGGTAGATGCGGTCGATGTCGGGGCGTTCCTCGCGGTCGACCTTGATGTTCACGAACAGTTCGTTCATGAGCGCGGCGGTCGCCGGATCTTCGAAGGATTCGTGTGCCATCACGTGGCACCAGTGGCAGGCCGAATACCCGATCGACAGCAATATCGGTTTGTCGAGCTTGCGCGCGAGTTCGAGTGCGTCGGGCCCCCAGGGATGCCAGTCGACGGGGTTCGAGGCGTGCTGGCGCAGGTAAGGACTGGTCTCGGCAGCCAGGGCATTCTGGTGGCCGGATGGGCTGGGCGAAGTCATGGCGGAACCTGACGGGGTTCGGTCGGCTAGAATGCGTGAACTATAACGGAAGGCTGCCGCTCGCCGGCGGAAACGCGCATGTCAACGCCGCCCCCGGCACCGTCGAATTCGTCCCACGACCTCCCCGAACTGCGGCTCAAGCCACGCGAAGATCGCCGGATCGCGGGCGGCCACCTCTGGATCTTCAGCAACGAGGTCGACACGGTACGCACGCCGCTCACGGCATTCGCGACCGGAGCGCACTGTCGCGTCGTGGCGAGCAACGACCGCTTCCTGGGCTACGCCTACGTCAACCCGCACGCGCTGATCTGCGCGCGCATCCTTGGGCGCGATCCGGAATTCGGGCCCGGCAAGTCGCTGCTCGTGCACCGGCTGAAGGTGGCGCTGACGCTGCGTGAAAAGCTGTATTCGCAGCCTTTTTACCGCTTTGTCTACGGCGAATCCGACGGCCTGCCCGGGCTGGTGCTCGATCGCTTCGGCGACGTCGTCGTCGGCCAGATCGGCACCGCGGGCATGGAAGCGATGAAGCCCGCGATCGTCGAGGCCGTCGTCAAGGTGCTCGGACCGAAGGCGCTGATCTGGAAGAATGATTCCGGCGCCCGCGAACTCGAAAACCTGCCGAGCTACGTCGAAACGGCGATCGGGCCCGACATCGAAGAGACG
>JBAVJR010000211.1:0-3053 GCA_049687855.1 Steroidobacteraceae bacterium
AAGTACACGTGGTCCGAGGCGCAGGGTTCGTTCGGCATCCTTGACTTCGCAACCAACAGCCCGACCTCGTACGGTCACTCGAACGCGGCGGGAAACATTGCTGTCGGCGCCGCGTCCTGGTATGCGACCGTACCGTTCAGCACCAGCGGGGAGGTGCCGCCGAACGACACCAGCGAACCGTCGAAGCCGAGGATCGCGCCGAGTCTCAAGGCGTGTGACCCAGCCTGCCTCAACGACTTCTCGTCGGCCGGCGGCATCCCGATCCTGTTCGACAAGTTCGGCACCAGGCTGGCCGAGCCCCTCGTGCGCCGCGTCCCCAGTGTCACCGGTCCGGACGGCGGCAACACGAGCTTCTTCTTCTCCGACTCGAGTTACGACAACGACGACGGCGACGAGTCGAACAGCCCGTTCAGCACGTTCGTCTCGGCAACCCTTGACCGGCCGGGCGACGAGTATCCGAACTTCTTCGGCACGTCGGCTTCGGCGCCGCATGTCGCGGCGGTGGCCGCGCTGATGCTGGACAAGAATCCTGGCCTGACGCAGTCGCAGGTGCGCAAGATCCTGGAAGACAGCGCGTTGGGTCGGCCGATCAGTCTGCGCTTCACGTCCGCACGGCCGATCGTCACGACGCCGATACCGTCCAGCGGCTACAACTTCGACGCGGGCGTCGGACTGGTGGATGCGGAGGCTGCCGTCAAGGCGGCGGTACCCAAGGCGAAACGCTGAGTAGAACCGCGTAATTGATGCAAGAGCCCGGCTTTGCAGCCGGGCTCTTTTGCTGGTGGCGAGTGCTCAAGAGCGGGTCGCGTTGGTGACGAGCGGATGTCACAGTAACCACAGCGAAAGATCTCGGGGGAGGCGACCGGTGCGGTCCTCAGCGCTGCAACTCGCCCAGCCAATCCCGCGGCCTTAGAAAATCCTTGTACAGCCGCTCTTCCGGCGTACCTGGCTCGGGCTGGTAGTCGTACTCCCACCGCACGAGCGGCGGCAGTGACATTAGAATCGATTCGGTTCGTCCCCCGGTCTGCAATCCAAAGAGTGTCCCCCGGTCGTAGACCAGGTTGAATTCAACATAGCGCCCACGGCGGTACAGCTGGAAGTTCCGCTCGCGGTCGCCGTACGGGGTGTCCTTGCGCTTCGCGACGACCGGCAGGTACGCCGGCACGTAGTGATCGCCCACGCTGCGCATGAAGGCGAACGATTTCTCGAAACCCCACTCGTTGAGGTCGTCGAAGAAGAGGCCGCCGGCGCCGCGCGTTTCGTTGCGGTGCTTCAGGAAGAAGTAGCGGTCGCACCAGTCCTTGTACTTCGCGTACACGTCGGGGCCGAACGGATCGCAGGCTGCTTTCGACGTGCGGTGCCAATGCAGCACGTCTTCGTCGAATGGGTAATACGGCGTGAGGTCGAAGCCGCCGCCGAACCACCACGCCGCGGGCAGGCCATCCTTGAGCGCCATGAAGAAGCGGACGTTGGCGTGCGAGGTCGGCACGTAGGGATTGCGCGGATGGATCACGAGCGACACGCCCGTCGCCTCGAAACTCGCGCCCGCCAGTTCGGGACGCTGTGCCGTAGCGGAGGCAGGCAGCTTGCCGCCCATCACGTGCGAGAAGTTGATGCCGGCCTGCTCGAACACGGCGCCTTCGCGCAGCACGCGCGATTCGCCGCCGCCGCCTTCCGGCCGCTGCCAGCTGTCGCGGCGGAACGTCGCACCGCCGTCGGCCTTCTCCAGCGCGCTCGTGATGCGGTCGTGGAGGTCGCGCAGGTACGCGATGACGACGGACGTCGACGGTGTGCCAGTGCTCATCCCCTCGTCCTCAGGCGGATTTCTTCGCGGGCGCCTTCTTCCTGGCCACGGCTCGCTTCTTCGGTGCCGCCTTCTTCTTCACGGCCTGCTTTGGCTGCGCGACCACCTCGGCGTCGACAGCCTTCGCAGCCGTTTTGCCCGTGGTCTTCGCGGCCGTCTTGCGACCCCAGCGATTCGTGCCGCGCTCCGGCGCCACGGCGAGTATTGCCTGGCACTCCTCGAGCGTCAGCGACTTCGGGTCGCGATCCTTCGGGATCTTGCCGTTCTTCTTGCCGTCGGTGACGTACGGGCCGTAACGGCCGTTCAGCAACTGGATGCCGGTGTCGCCGAATTCCCTGATGATCCGGTTGGCCTCGATCGCCTGCTTCTCGCGGATGATCTCGAGCGCACGCTCGAGCGTGACCGTGTACGGATCGTCTTCCTTCTTGAGCGACGCGTACTTCTTCGCGCCGTACTGCACGTACGGGCCGAACCGGCCCACCGCCACCTTGAGCGGGTAGCCGTCTTCCCAGTTGCCCAGCGTGCGCGGCAGCTGGAACAGCTCGAGCGCCAGGTCGAGCGTGAGGTCGTCCATGCGCTGGCCCGGCTTCAGGCTCGCGAACTTCGGCTTCTCCTCGTCGTCGCGCGTGCCGATCTGCGCAAACGCGCCGAAGCGGCCATAGCGCACGCTCACCGGGCGGCCAGAGACCGGGTCGATGCCGAGCGGGCGCTCCATCGCGACGTCCGAGCGCGTGACGTTCTCGGAGACGTCGTCGACCTGCTTCTTGAGGTCGTCCCAGAAGCGCTCGAGCATCGGCAGCCAGTCTTCTTCGCCGCGCGAGATGTTGTCGAGTTCGTCTTCCATCGCGGCGGTGAAGCCGTAATCGACGTAGCGCTCGAAATTGCCCGTCAGGAAGCGACTCACGATCTTGCCGAGATCGGTCGGGATGAAGCGCTTGTTCACCAGTTCGCAGTACTTCTTGTACAGCAGCGTCTGGATGATGCTGGCGTAGGTCGATGGACGGCCGATGCCGTGCTCTTCGAGCGCCTTGACCAGGCTCGCTTCCGAGTAGCGCGGCGGCGGTTCGGTGAAGTGCTGTTCGGTGTCGATGGCGAGCAACCGCACGTTGTCGCCCTGCTCGAGCGCGGGCAGCAGCCGGTTCTCGTCGTCGTCCGGGTTCAGCGACACGTCGTCGAAGCTTTCGCGGTAGACCGCGAGGAACCCCGGCGACAGCAATGTCGAGCCGTTGGCGCGGAACATGTTGCCCGG
>JBAVJR010000212.1:0-2389 GCA_049687855.1 Steroidobacteraceae bacterium
ACGGGACACTCCAGCAGGTCTTTCGCACCGCAGTTTAACAGGCGCGACCCGCGCGGATTCCGTCAACGCGGCATTTGCTCATGCCGCCGCATGACGTGGATCAGGGCGTTGCTTCGGTGCCTTCGCCGGCAGCGGCAACGTCGTCCTGCGAGGGCTCGCCTTCGACGATTTCCGCATCCGATTCCGGCTCCGGCTCGACTGATTCCACGCCGATCAGGCGCTCGCCCTCGTCGAGTCGAATGAGTCTCACGCCCTGGGTGTTGCGCCCGAGCACGGACACCTCGGAGGCACGCGTGCGCACGAGCGTGCCGCCGGAACTCATCAGCATCAGTTCGTTCGTCGTCGCCACCTGCGTGGCCGCGACCAGCTTGCCGTTGCGCTCGGTCGTCTGGATCGCGATGACGCCCTGGCCGCCGCGGCCATGCACCGGGAACTCTTCGACCGACGTCAGCTTGCCGAAACCATTCTCGGAGGCGATCAGGATCAGGCCCTGCGGATCCGGGATGATCAGCGAGATGACGCGTTCCTCGTCGGGCAGGCGGATGCCGCGCACGCCGGCGGCGTTGCGGCCCATCGGGCGCACGTCGTCTTCCGCGAAGCGGATCGCCTTGCCTTCCGTCGTGAACATCATCACGTCGCGCTTGCCGTCCGTGATGTCGACGCCGACCAGCTGGTCGCCCTCCTCCAGGCCGACCGCGATGATGCCGGCCGTGCGCGGCCGCGAGAACGCAACCAGCGACGTCTTCTTGACCGTGCCCAGCGCCGTGGCCATGAAGATGTACTGTTCTTCCTCGTACTCGCGGATGGGGAGCACGGCGGTGATGCGTTCGCCTTCCTGCAGCGGCAGCAGGTTGACGATCGGCTTGCCGCGCGAGGCCCGGCCCGCCATCGGCAGCTGATAGACCTTGAGCCAGTACAGCTGGCCGCGGCTCGAGAAGCAGAGCAGCGTGTCGTGCGTATTGGCGATGAAGAGTTTCTCGACGAAATCCTCGTCCTTCATCGCCGTCGCCGAGCGGCCGCGGCCGCCGCGACCCTGCGCGCGGTATTCGCTCACGGGTTGCGACTTGGCGTAACCGCCGTGCGACAGTGTCACGACCACGTCCTGCGGCGTGATGAGGTCCTCGATCGTGAGATCGGATTCGTCGCGCTCGATGCGCGTGCGGCGCTCGTCGCCGTATTGTTCGCGGATCGCGATCAGCTCGTCGCGGATGACCTGCAGCAGGCGTTCGGGACGCGCGAGGATGTCGGTCAGGTCGCGGATGGTCTCGAGCAGCTCGGCGTACTCGGCGAGGATCTTGTCCTGCTCGAGTCCGGTGAGGCGGTGCAGTCGCAGGTCGAGGATGGCCTGGGCCTGCGTTTCCGACAGCCGGTAGATGCCACCGTGCAGGCCGAGCGCTTCCTGGAGACCGGCGGGACGCGCACTGACGTCGCCGGCACGCGCGAGCATCTCGGGCACCGCCCCGCCGCGCCATTCGCGGGCGACCAGCGCGGCTTTCGCTTCCGGCGGCGTGGGCGAGGCCTTGATCAGCGCGATGATTTCATCGATGTTGACCAGCGCGACGGCCAGGCCTTCGAGGATGTGGCCGCGGTCGCGGGCCTTGCGCAGGTCGAACACCGTCCGGCGGGTCACGACCTCGCGGCGGTGACGGACGAACGCCTCGATCATGTCCTTGAGGTTGAGCAGCCGCGGCTGGCCGTCGAGCAGCGCCACCATGTTGACGCCGAACACCGACTCCATCGGCGTCTGCTTGTACAGGTTGTTGAGGACGATCTCGGCGTTCTCGTTGCGCTTCAACTCGATGACGACGCGCATGCCGTCCTTGTCGGATTCGTCCCGCAGCTCCGAGATGCCCTCGAGCAGCTTGCCGCGCACGAGGTCGGCGATGCGCTCGAGCAGGCGCGCCTTGTTCACCTGGTACGGCAGCTCGGTGACGATGATGGCCTCGCGGCCGGCGTCGTCGTATTCCTCGATCTCGGCCTTGGCGCGCACGACGATGCGGCCGCGCCCCGTCGTGTACGCGTTGTAGATTTCGCGGGCGCCGTTGATGATGCCCGCCGTCGGGAAATCCGGGCCCGGCACGTGCTCCATCAGCGCAGGGATCGTGATCGCGGGGTTGTCGATGTACGCCACGCAGGCGTTCACGATCTCGACCAGGTTGTGCGGCGGAATGTTGGTCGCCATGCCGACGGCAATGCCCGACGACCCGTTGATCAGCAGGTTCGGCACGCGCGTCGGCAGCACCGACGGCTCGATCTCGGAGCCGTCGTAGTTCGGCACGAACTCGACGGTTTCCTTGTCGATGTCGGCGAGCAGCTCGCCCGCGAGGCGCGACATGCGGACTTCGGTGTAACGCATGGCGGCCGGCGAGTCGCCGTCCACCGAGCCGAA
>JBAVJR010000213.1:0-8975 GCA_049687855.1 Steroidobacteraceae bacterium
TGCTGCAGCCGGAACGGGTTGTCGCCGTAGCGACCGTCAGTCGGCCGGCGCGACGGCTGCACATACGCGGCGCTCCAGGGCTCGGGCCCGACCGCGCGCAGGAACGTTGCGGTGTGGAACGTGCCCGCACCGACCTCCATGTCGTACGGCTGCAGGATCACGCAGCCGCGCTCGGCCCAATAGCGTTGCAGCGTGAGCAGGAGGTCCTGGAAGGTGCGGGGAGGCTGGGCCACTTTGGGCATGGGAACGCTCGAGGGGTCACGCAAAGGGCGGGAGTATAGCAATCGCACGGGGCTCGTCCGTGCGTCTCAATAGTCAATTTAAGAATGAAGAACGATTTCTAAGATAAGTACCTGCAGGCAATTTATATAGTAATTATTAAATCTACTTTGCTCAACGAATAGCGCCAACTGCCACCGGTGCGGCGGCGAGTTTCGATCACAGGAACGTGCTGTTATTGCCCGACCCGCGCCGCCAGCCGCTCGCGGTACTCGTCCAGCGGAAACAGCGCGACCTCCCCCGAACTCTGGTCCCGGACGCCGTCCTTGAAGTCGAACGGGTTGTCGACGTCCTTGATGAGCCGCAGCATGTAGATGTTCACCAGCGCGACGAACGGCACCAGCAGCGACTCGGCGATCATGCTCTTGAAGCGCGCGATCATCATCAGCGAGATGATCATCACGATCAGCACTTCGAGCAGGGCGTAGGCGGGCGGCAGGAAGCCCGTGCGCACGATCACGTCGATGCGGCTCACGCATCGGCGGACCATCAGCAGCTGCGGCACGGCCCGCGAGGCATACGGCCCGGCCCCGGCGCGTTCGAGCTGCTGCAGCACTTCGCTCAGCCGGGTCATCGCGGCGTAGACGTCCGGCGTGGAGACCCGCCGCAGCAACCAGCCCCGGATCGCGTCGGTCAGCACCAGCAGTTCCCGTCGCAGGCTGGCCAGGTCCAGGGTGGGGCGGTCCGTCGCTGCCAGCACGAAGATCTCCTCGATGGTCTCCAGGGTGCAGGACAGGTCCGCCGGCAGCTTCTCGGCTTCCTTGTAGTCGGCCATCGTGCCGGCCAGCAGGAATCCGATCAGGAATACGCCGGAAGTCAGGATGATGCCGACGTCGGAGAAGTCGATCAGTCCCTCGAAACCGAGCACGCGTTCGAGCAGGAGTTTCAGGCCGAGCAGGGCCAGCACGACCGGCAAGGTCGAGATCATCAATTTCCACTTGAGCACGCAACCTCCCCTCGGGTCCTGCGATCATAGACAGTATCGCCGTCCCGCTCCGTTCTAGCATGCGGCCGCGATGGCCGCGCGGTCGAGGCCACTGTGAGACGCACCCTATGACGGAAAACATTCCGAACGACGAATCGGCCAGCAAGCTGGTGAGGTACCTGCTCGAGAAAGGGCTGGGCGGGTTCCCGCCGCTGTCGAGCGCTGCCAACCTGGCCGACGAATACCTGATCGACCGTGACTTCGACAGCAACGACGAGCGCGTGGCTGCGCTGATGAAGTGGGAAATGGCCAAGAACTTCTCCACGGGCTTCATCACCGGCCTCGGCGGCTTCGTCACGCTGCCCGTGGGTGTTCCCTCCGCTCTCGTCGCCTCCTGGCTGCTCCAGGCCCGCATGGCCGGCGCGATCGCCAGGATTTACGGGCACGACCTCGTGCACGCACGTGTTCGAACGCTCATTCTGCTGTGCCTGGCCGGCGACGTCGCGAAGGAAGCCATGTCGGACCTCGGGCTCAACCTCGGTTCCAGGCTGCCCCAGTCCGCGATGAAGCAGGTGCCAGGCCGCGCGCTGGTCGAAATCAACAAGCGGATCGGAATGCAGCTGCTCGCGAAGGCGGGGCAGCGTGGGCTCGCCCAGTTTCCCAAGGCGATCCCTGTCGTCGGCGGCGTGGTCGGCGGCGCGTTCGACGCGGTCGTCTGCCGCATGGTCGGGCGGACCGCGAAGAAACTGTTCCGGCCCGTGGCCGACCAGTAGCCGGGGTCAGATGAATCTCTCGATGATGGCGTGCACGCTCACGCGTGCCCGTAGCTTGGCGCAGATCAGGAACGTGCCGATCAGCTTGCGGTGCAGGAAGATCGTCGCGGGCGGCGGCGAGCGCAGGCCCTTGCCGAAGGCTACGGCGAGGCCCAGGTCGCGCGCGCGAACGGCGAGCCCCGACCCGGCAAAATCGTAAGGCCCGCGGTGCACGAGCGGCTCGCATGCGAGCCGGAGGATGTCCGCAGCATTGCGGATCATGGCCTCGGGATCGTCCGGGTGGGCGTAACCGATCGCAAACATGGCCTCGCGCAGGGCACCGTCGTCACCGGCGATCATGGCGCGGCAGATGTCGCGGTAGCTGGCGACGAGCGCGGCGGGATATTCACCCGCAGAGCCCAGGTCGAGCAGTCCAAGCTGGTGCGTCGCCGGCAGGTAGAGGTAGTTCGCGAAGTTCGGGTCGGTCTGCACGAAGCGGAACTCGAACAGCTCGCGGAACATCAGCTCGTACAGCGTGCGGGCGACGGCATTGCGCCGTGCCTGCGGCACCGCCTCGCTCGCCAGGGCTTCCAGCGGTTCGCCGTCGATCCAGTCCATCGCGAGCACGTGCCGTGTCGTGAGCGTGCGATCGACGCGCGGCACGACCACGTCGGGCATCACGGCGACCAGCTTGCGGTAACGCTCGAGGTTGCGGGCCTCGCTCTCGTAATCCGTCTCGAGCTTGAGCTGGCGCTTGGCCTCGCTCGCGAGCGCGGGTACGTCGAGCTGCAGCGGCAGGAAGCCCAGGCGTCGCAGCAGCATGGCGAGGTTGTCGACGTCGCTGTCCACGCTGCGCGCCACGCCGGGATACTGGATCTTGAGCGCGAGTTCGCGCCCGCCGACCTTGCGTGCGCGGTGAATCTGGCCAATGGACGCCGCAGCTACCGGCTCGAAATCGAAGTGGGCGAACTTCTCCTGCCAGCCCTTGCCGTATTCGCGGCCCAGCACGCGGCGCAGCTGGCTGTCGGGCATCGAGTACCCCTGTGAACGCAGCACGTCGAGTGCGCGGCGGAATTCCTCGGGCACCAGCTCTTCGCCCGACAGCGAAATCAGCTGGCCGAGCTTCATCGCGGGTCCGCGCAGCACCGCGAGCCGGCGCGCGAGCATCTCCGCGTTGCCCGGGGTGAGCAACGAAGCTGCCAGGTCGACGGGCCTGCCGGTCGACAACTGTCGCGCCGTGCCGACGGCGGCCGAGAGCGCGAGTTCGCCGGTCAGCATGCCGAAGCGCAGCGCCCGCGCCAGCCGGGAGGTAGGAACGGCGCCGCTCTTGCGCTTGGTGTCGGCGGGCATGGTGACGGCGAGACCTGGAGAGCGATGACCGTGGTATCCGGCATCGTAGACCCACACACCGCAGGGCGGGGGCCTAAGTCACGTGTACGCCTGGTATTTCTCCAGGTAACGCACTGGCTTCGACAACGCATCGCGCCGGAACGGATCACCGAGTTCCTGCGTCAGCATCATCTCGATCACGGTGCATTTGCCTGCGGCCTGAGCTTTCACCGAGGCCTGCAGCGCCGGGCCGACGTCGGACAGCTTGTCGACCGTCACGCCCTCGCAGCCGAAGGCTCTCGCCACGGCGGCCCAGCTCGGGCTGTCGAGATTCACGGCGTTGAAGCGTTGCGAGTAGAAATCGACGTGGTTCTTTTTCTCGGCGCCCCACTGGCCGTTGTTGAAGACGATCACCGTCACGCCGATCTTCTCCCGGGCGCACGTGAGCAGCTCGTTGAGGCTGATGCCCCACGCGCCGTCCCCCACGTACGCGATGGCCGGCCGGTCCGGCGACGCGATCTTTGCGCCGCATGCCACCGGGAATGCATAGCCGCAGTTGCCGAAGCTCATTGCCGCGAACATCGAGCGCGGCTGTTCGAAGCGGAGGTACGAATTGGCAACGGAGCAGACGTTGCCGATGTCGGTCGAGACCATCGCGCCCTGCGGCATCCCCCGCTCCAGCTCGCGCAGCACCTGGCGTGGATGCATGAACTTCGAGTCCTTGGCGACGGCCAGCGAGAACGGATCGCGCTCGTGTGTCCACGCGCCCAGTTCCTTTTCCCAGTCACTCTTTTCGGCTGCAATGCGCCGCGAGCGCTCGGCCTTGTTCGCCGTGCACGCGAGCGGGCGTCCGGCGAGACGTTCGATCAGCGCCGACGCTGCGGCCTTCGCATCGCCATGGATGCCGACGGAGATCGGCTTGACCAACCCCAGCATCTTCGCATCGAGGTCGACCTGGATGATCTTCGCGCTGGCCGGCCAGTAGTCTAGGCCGTGCTGCGGCAGCGTGCCGAACGGCCCGAGCCGTGTGCCGAGCGCCAGCACCACGTCGGCCTGCGAGATCAGCTTCATCGCCGCCTTGGAGCCCTGGTAGCCGAGCGGACCGCACCAGAGCTCGTGCGAAGCCGGGAACGAGTCGTTGTGCAGGTAGCTGTTGCAGACGGGCGCGTGCAGCAGTTCGGCGAGTTGCACCGCTTCCTTCGTGCCCTCCGCGAGGATGACGCCGCCGCCCGCCAGGAGGACGGGGAACCGCGCGGCCGCCAGCAGCGCTGCCGCTTCATCCAGTGCCCTGCCATCGCCTGGCCCGCGACCGATGCGCATCGGCGGCGCGATCACTGCATTGCATTCGCCGTAGAAGTAGTCGCGCGGGATGTTGAGCTGTGCCGGTCCCATCTCGAGCATGGCGCGGTCGAAGCAGCGGGCTGCGATCTCGGCCATGCGCTTCGGGTTGTTCACGTGGCCCTGGAACTTCGTGATCTTCGAGAAGATCGGCAGCTGTTCCGTTTCCTGGAAACCGCCCAGCCCCATCGTCATGGAGCCCGTTTCCGGCGTGATGAACACGACCGGCGAATGCGCCCAGTACGCGGCTGCGATGGCCGTGACGAAATTTGTGATGCCGGGACCGTTCTGGGCGATGCACACACCGTGGCGACCCGAGGCGCGCGCATAGCCGTCCGCCATGTGCGCCGCGCCCTGCTCGTGGGCGACGGGAATGAAGCGGATGCCGGCGGCCGGGAAGATGTCGAGAGCATCCATGTAGGCCGAGCCGACGATGCCGAAGACTTCGGTGACGCCATTGGCAGCGAGCGTCTCGACCAGAGCTTCCGAGGGGGTCATGCGCTGCGCGCCGGTAGTGCCACTCACGTCCTTCTCCTTCGACAGACCCCGATTGTCCGGCAGGTCGTTCACGCCGTCATCGTGATCTGCCGAAGTCCTTGCGCGCCTGCATTTGTCTGGCGCACAAAGAATGGGCGGCCCGCAGGCCGCCCATTGTCTCGATAGGCTCCAACGTTCGATCAGGAGCCGGGAGGCACCTCGCTCGATGCCGGCGCTTCGGCGCTGACGTTGGGCGGGACGATTGCGGTCCACGTCGAATCCGGGTCGAACTTCTGGATCGTCTCGACGGCCGTCGCGGTGTCTTCGCCCAGGTCCTTCTGGAAGACCACCCCGTCCGGGTTGACGATGAACGTCATCACGCCGCTCGCGCCGTAGTCCGCAGGCCACGCGATTCCCGCGAAGCCTTCGGTCAGCACGCCATCCTTGAAGTATTCGCGCTCGCCGCCGTTCGCGTTCGGTCCCTGCGCGTACAGCATGCGGTAGTAGTAGCCGTGGTACGGCGTACGCCCGGCAGACGCATACCCTTCCCCAGCGGCGGCCGCCACGAACGGACCCGCCGGGCTCGGTGTTTCGCCTTCCGCCGTCGGCCAGTACAGGCCATTGTGCATGCCCTGGTCGCTGATCAGCTTCAGCGCGTAGATGCCAGCCGGATCGCCGTCGCGCCCTTCGGACGCGTAGGCGTTCTGTGCGTTCACGTAGCCGTACATCACGTCGATCGCGCCCAGTTCGTTCTCGCCCACGCGCCGGTAGATCATTTCGTCGACGCCTGCTGCGCCGTCCCAGACCCACTTGCCGTCACGCTGGACCAGCGGGATCGGCATCGGCCACTCGTTGTCGCCGACGGTGAGCATCATCCTGTCGCCGTCCACCGCGAGCGAGTTCTTCGCCTTGTACTTCGCCAGGAACTCGGCACGGTCGGTCTTGTCGGCCACGGGGTCGCCCGAGGACAGCAAGTCCTCGGTACCGGGACCCAGCAGCTTCGCGATTGCAGCCGTGTCGTCCTTTTCGAGCGCCGCGACGAGAGCAGCGACCGCGGCCTCCGGCGTTGCGTAACCCGCAGCCCCTTCTTTCTTGCCGACGCAGCCGGCGGCCAGCAGCGCGAACGCCACCAGCGCAACGGCAGTGCGCGCGTGCGTCAACTTGATTTCGATGTTGTTCATGTTCGTGTTCCTCGCTCAGCGCGCTTTCTTGTTGCCGCCACCGCCCTTGCTGCGGGCGCCCTGCGGCATGCTCTGCTTGCCGCGCTGGCTGGCTGCGTTCGCGCCGCCGCCGCCCCGGCTCGCACCGGATACCGCCGTGGGCTTACTGGGGCGGGGCTGTGCGCTCGGTGACGGACGGTTCATCTGGGCAGGCTGTGCTGACGGTCGTGGCGATGGCTGTTGCGCGCCGCCGCCACCGTAGCCGCGATCGCCGCTCGGCATGTTCTGCGGCTTTGCCACAGGCTTCGACGCTGGCCTTGCCGCTGGCTTCGCTGCGGGCTTCGGCACGTTCTGCGTCGACGGCCGGTTCGGCATGTCCTTGCCCGCGTACGAACCCTGCACCTTCGGCGGAGTCCTGTTCTGCGCACTGGGCGGACGCGCGGTGGACGCGGGCTTCGAATAGCCCGGCGTGGCCGAGTTGATTCGATCCTGCGGACTCTGCGCCGAAGCCGGGCGCTTGTCCTTGCCCGCGTAGCTCTGCTGGCCCTTCCAGGTGCTGGCCGTCGTGTTGGACGAAGGGCGCTTGACGTCGGCCGGCATGGGCCGCGGCTGGCGCTTGTTGAGGTCGTTCAGGTCCGACCGGTTCGGCTTGGCCTGCGTGATCGGGCTGCTCGACTTGCGCGGCTTGTTGTAGCCGTTGTTGTTGCCACCCTGGCGTGGTTTGTTGTCGTAGTTGTTCCAGTAGTTGTTGTTATTACCAGGACGGTTGTTGCCACCGCCGGTGTTGACGTAGATGTTGCCGTTGTTCTGGAAGCCGCTGTTGTAGTTCGGCGGACGGTTGTAGCCGTTGCTCGGGTAGTACCCGCCGCCGTATGACGGCCGGTACGGATACGGCGGGTAATAGGGCATGCCGCCGTAGCCGTAGTTCGGGTAGTAGTAGCCATTGTGATGGTCGTCGTCGTCGAAGAGCTCGTTGACGAGGATGCCGGCGCCGAAGGCGAGCAGGCCCGTCGTGACCATCGCGCTGGTGCTGTAACCCGTCTTTTCCGTGGTCGTCGTGGTCGTCGTGGTTGCGGCCGGCGCTGCGGCTGGAGCCGCCGGTGCGGGTGCATACACGGCCTGCGGATCGTACGTCGGCACGTAGACGATTTCCGGCTTTGGCGGGCTGAGCACGATGACTTCCTTGCCTTCCTGCACTTCCGTCTCGACCTTCATGGCCTCGGACGACTGCAGGTTGCCGACGTCCATGGCCTGCTTGCGCAGGCGCTGCACGGCATCGAGCACGCCGGCCTGGTCCGCCACGAAAGCCTGGCCTAACTCGGTGGTCCAGCCGAGTTCCATGCACATCATGTCGATGGTCTGCGGGAACTGGACGAGTGCGCGGATCGGCGGCGTGAAACCG
Source organism: Steroidobacteraceae bacterium (assembly GCA_049687855.1). GTDB lineage: Bacteria > Pseudomonadota > Gammaproteobacteria > Steroidobacterales > Steroidobacteraceae > RPQJ01. The sequence goes on from JBAVJR010000213.1 coordinate 7,663, forward strand.
GCCTGCGCTGCGCCGTCGTCGAGGGCCTTGCCCTTGAGGCTTTCGTTCGCGATCAGCCAGTTGCCGGCGTCGAGTACTTCCTGTGGATTGGTCGAGGCGATCAGCACCTGCGACAGCACGGGGTCGGGATAGAGCGCGATCGGCGCGAGCAACTCTTCGAGCGCTTCCGGCGTCCACGTGGCGCTGGCGACGTCGGCGGCAGTAATCGGGCTGGACGCGGCGGCGGCAGGAGCTGCTTCCGGTGCTGCGGTGGGTGGTGGGACAGCCGTTGTCGTGGCTGTGGGTTCTTCCTTCGAGCCGCAACCGGCAAGTGCCGTCACGATGCCGAATGCGATCGCGATCGCCAGTTTGCGGCGACCCAGGGCGCGAATCTTCATCAAGGGACCTCCCCCGCATCGGCGCGGGTCTCTTTATCGACGCACGAAACTGACCGCCCCTTCGTGGCTGTCGTCACGTGTATTTCTGCACCCCCCGGAACGGGAATGACTCTAGCACGGCGTCTGCGATTTTCCGTGCGGTGGCGACAGCCGCCGGGCTGCTCCTCAGAGGCCTGCCACGCCCGTTCGTGGCAAGGGAATGGCGCCGTTAGCACAAGTTTCATATGCACTAAAATCGAGCGCCAATTTTCTAATATGCACTAATACAGAGCGCTAAACTCGGCATCGATTGAGCTGAACGAGCAGCTGCGACCCCTGTTGCGCGATTTTCGTGCGGTGGCATAATTGGTGCATTCCGATTGCGCTCACAGACAACGCTTCAGGGCCGTCGCGGCGAGCGACCCTAAGCACCTCATTCGCTGCACGAATTCATCAGGAGATTCCATGAGCACCGGCGCTGACGTCCTCAAGCTTATCGAGGAAAAGGGCATCAAGTACGTTGACCTCCGCTTCACCGACACGAAGGGCAAGGAACAACATGTGACCGTGCCGACCCGCATGGTAGACGACGCCTTCTTTGAGGACGGCAAGGGCTTTGACGGCTCGTCGATCGCCGGCTGGAAGGGCATCCAGGAGTCCGACATGATCCTCATGCCGGACGCCAGCACCGCTATCGTCGATCCGTTCTTCGAAGAGCCGACACTCAACCTGCGCTGCGACATCGTCGAGCCGTCGACGATGCAGGGCTATGAGCGCGACCCGCGCTCGCTCGCGAAGCGCGCTGAGGCCTACCTGAAGTCGACCGGCATCGCCGACGCCTCGTTGTGGGGTCCCGAAAACGAATTCTTCATCTTCGACAACGTGCGCCACGGCAGCTCGATGAATGGCTGCTTCTACGAAGTCGATTCCGCACAAGGCGCCTGGAACTCGGGCGCG
>JBAVJR010000214.1:0-1998 GCA_049687855.1 Steroidobacteraceae bacterium
GCTTACACTCGTTCCAGGGCATCTGGGCGAACTCCCCCAAATGCGGAAATGTGTAAACCATGTGCTCGGAATAAACTGCAAGCTATCTGTCGATAAGCTCAGGGTTGCCACGGGAACTGGGCAGCCCACCAGCGCCGGTCGTCCTGCACATGCTCCGAATTGAGGGCTCGTGGCAGGCCTGTTAGATTCCCGGTTTTCCACCCCCACAGATTTGAGAGAACCATGAAGAACAAGGTATTCGCTTCCCTGGCCGCAGTCGCGCTCGCGTTTGCCGCCCCCGCCATGGCGCAGAAGTCTGCGGGCAACATGGTCGACGACGGCACCATCGCCACGTCCGTGAAGGCCAGCCTGCTGACCGAGAAAGGCGTGCCGTCGAGCGACGTCAACGTCGAGGTCTACAAGGGCGTCGTGCTGCTGAGCGGCTTCGTCAAGACGCAGGCCGAGAAGGACGCTGCGGGCAAGGTCGCCAAGAACGTCAAGGACGTGGCATCCGTGCGCAACCAGCTCGTCGTGCATCCGGCCACGTCGATGGGCACCAAGCTCGACGACACGATGCTGGTCAGCAAGGTCAAGGCCGCGCTCGTCGATGCCAAGGACGTGAAGTCCGGCCAGATCAACGTCGAAGCGCGTGGCGGCATCGTGCAACTCGGCGGCTTCGTGACCGGCGAGAAGATGAAAGAACGCGCCATCAGCGTGGCGAAGGGCGTTTCCGGCGTGAAGCAAGTCGTCGACGCGCTGTTCGTCAAACCGGAGTAACCCGGCATCGAGCGACACGCCGACGCGGCTTGCAGAGGCCCCGGTCGTCGGGGCCTCTTTCGGTAGGGGAAAGCTGCGAAGCGATGAATAGACTGCTGCAACTTCTGACGATCGCGGTCCGCGTGCCGATGCTGGCCCTGGCCCTGGCCCTGGCCCTGGCCCTGGCCATGCCTGCCGCCGCTCATGCGGACGAACCGGTCGCGGCGGTACCTGTCGAAGCGCTGGCTGCCGCGGTCGCGGCTAAGACGGATGCGCAAGTCGACGAACTGCTGCCGTGCATCGACGGCGTCGGGAGAAGGCTCCTCGCGCTGCGCTCATACATTCGCAGCGGCGGTCACCTGTCCGAGCGCTGGAGCTGGACGCAGGAACGGATCGCGGCTTACGCAGGCTCGATCGAGCAACAAGAGCTGGACGCTGAAGTTCAGCGCGTGCGCGAGGCCTTCGAGCGATTGAATCCGGGATACGAGCTGTTCGTGAACCCACAGGTACGCAGTCTCGACATCCAGCTTGCGAACTGGAACCGGAACGAATCCGTCGCTGCCGCCTCGGTCCGGCTGCTGCAGGACGTGGTTGCGCACCTCGGCAAGGCGCCCCGGGATGCCGTACGCGCGGACATGCTCGAGGCTTTCCTCAGGTCGTACGCGCCGGAGCCCGTCCCGACCGTGGCCGCGCCGGGGCTGTCGCCGCACGGACAGATGCGCGCGATCGATTTCCAGGTGCATAGGGGCGCGGAGATCGTCGCCGGGCCCGACACTCAGACGATCGGGTCGACCTGGGAGCAGGGCGGCTGGGCCGCCCGGCTGGATACTGCGGTGCGGGAGGCGAGCCGGAAATTCATCGGACCGCTCGTTTCGCCACGCGAGCCCTGGCATTACACGTACACACCGGTCGCCGTCGCCGACCAGTAGCTCCATGACCGGAACTGCGCGCAGCGGGTGCCTCCCGGTTTGACCCGCGGCCGCGTTCAGCTACTATGCGCGCCTACAGTTTCATTCGTAACTAACCTGCGGGAGGGCTGCCATGGCCGACCTCGGCGAAAACCCGATGGGTACCGACGGCTTCGAGTTCGTCGAATACACCGCGCCCGACCCCGAACTGCTGCGCTCGCTGTTCGAGCGCATGGGTTTTCCCGTCACGGCGCGTCACCGCAGCAAGAACGTCACGCTGCACAAGCAGGGCGACGTCAACTTCATCATCAACGCCGAGCCTGGCAGCTTCGGCCAGCGTTTCGCGCAGCAGCAC
>JBAVJR010000215.1:0-2024 GCA_049687855.1 Steroidobacteraceae bacterium
AGCCAGCGCAGCGCGTCCATGGCAGGCAGCGCGTCGTTCGCGGACGCCTCGGCCAGCGCCGCCTGCAGCCAGGGCAGCGCAACACGCACGCGCGCAGCCGCCGTCAAGCGACGCCTCCCGTCGGCAGCGCGTGCTGCTGTGAACCGGCGCGACGCATGCAGTATCGTAAGGGCATGAAACTCCAGCTCGAAAACCCGGCCGGCACCAACCTGGTGCGCAGCTATGGCCCGGGACAGTTGCGCATCGGCGAACGCATGCATTCGACGAGCCTGATCGTTACGGCGACAACGATCATCGCACCCTGGCGACCCACGACGGCGGAGGGGCTGACGGCGGCCGACCTCGAGCCCCTGCTCGGCCTGGCACCCGAGGTCGTGCTGCTGGGCACTGGCGCCCGGCAGCAGTTTCCGGATGTGCAGGTACTGCGCATCCTGCACGACCAGCGGATCGGCGTGGAGGTGATGGACACGTCCGCCGCGTGCCGCACGTACAACGTGCTGGTGACCGAAGGCAGGAGCGTTGCAGCCGCGCTGATCGTCTGAGCCGGCCCCGGGCACCGCTTCAGGCGAGGCCCTGCAGCAGCGGCACGAATGTCACCGGCCCGAGCACCTCGCGCTCGTAACGCTCGCCGCGGCGGGTGATGCGCAGCAGTTGCTGCTCGCGGTCGTTGCCGACCGGGATCACGAGCCGGCCGCCATCGGCCAATTGCTCCAGCAGCGCAGGCGGCACGGCGTACGAAGCGGCAGCGACGACGATGCCGTCGAACGGCGCGTAGGCGGCCCAGCCCTCGAAGCCGTCGCCGTGCTTCATGTACACGTTCGCGATGCGCAGATCGCGCAGGATCTGCCGCGCCTTGACCTGCAGCGCCGCGATGCGCTCGACGCTGTAGAGCGTCGCGACCAGCGGCGCGAGCACGGCGGACTGGTAGCCGCAACCTGTGCCGACTTCGAGCACCTTGCGCGGCTTGCCGGCTGCGAGCAGCGACTGCGTCATGCGCGCCACGATGTAGGGTTGCGAGATCGTCTGGCCATGCCCGATCGGCAGCGCGGTGTCCTCGTAGGCGCGGCTCGCCAGTGCTTCGTCCACGAACATGTGCCGCGGCACGCTGCGGATGCGTTCGAGCACCCCGTTGTCGGTGATGCCCTGCTCGCGCAGGCGCGCGATGAGCCGCTCGCGCGTGCGCGCCGACGTCATGCCGATGCCGCTGACCCTGCTCTGTTCTTTCACGTGCGCTTCATCCGCGGCTCATTCCGCGCGCCCCCTGAGCCACTCACCGATCTCGTCGAGCGCCGCATGGCGCGTCAGGTCGACCTGCAATGGCGTGACGGAGACGTAACCGCCGGCGACGGCATGGAAGTCGGTGCCTTCGCCGGCGTCCGCACCTTCGCCGGCCGGCCCCACCCAGTAGACCGGACGGCCGCGCGGGTCCGATGCACGCACGACCGGCGCCGATCGATGCCGGTGCCCGAGGCGCGTGGACTTGAGGCCGCGCAGCTTCTCGTACGGCAGGTCCGGTACGTTGACGTTGAGGATCATCGACGAATGGAGCGGCGAGCGCTGCAAGCGCATCAGCAATTCACTTGCCACGCGCGCTGCCGTCTCGAAATGCCGGCCGCCACGCTCGACCAGCGAAATGGCGATCGCGGGCAGGCCGAGGAAGCGTCCTTCGACGGCCGCGGCCACGGTGCCGGAATAGAGGACGTCGTCGCCCAGGTTGGCGCCGTCGTTGATGCCCGAGACCACCATGTCGTGATCGATCTCGTCGGCGAACAGGCCCGAAATGGCGAGGTGGACGCAATCCGTGGGGGTGCCGTTCACGAAATGGCGCCGGGGACCGTATTCGACCACCCGCAGCGGGACGTCGAGCGTCAACGAGTTGCTGGCGCCACTGCGATTGCGCTCCGGGGCCACCACCGTGACCTGGGCAAGCGGCAGCAACGCATCGACGAGGCGTTGCAGGCCCTCGGCGCGGTAGCCATCGTCGTTGCTGACCAGGATTCTCATGTGTCGTGGGACCGTATCGT
>JBAVJR010000216.1:0-5140 GCA_049687855.1 Steroidobacteraceae bacterium
CGAAGGCCAACACGCACACCGTGTACGGCACGATCGCCAACAGCGATGCCAACCAGGACGCTCCGGTCGGTTTGTACACCGACACGGTCGCCGTCACGGTCGCGTACTGAGTTCGTCGTGAAACTGCGAAAGAACATCTCCGCATGGGTCGGCCTGGCAGCGCTCCTGGCGCTGTCGCCGGCCTCGGCGGGGACGTTCACGATCTCGCCGCTGCGGGTGGATTTCGCAGACGCCACGGGCGTGTCCGTCCTCACCGTCAGGAACGAGGACGCCAAGCCCGTCGTGGTGCAGACCCAGGGATTGGCCTGGTCGCAGGAGGGAGGGCAGGATGCCTTGACGCCCTCCCGCGACCTCCTGGTTTCACCGGCAGTGTTCACCCTGCCGGCCGGCGGCTCGCAGCTGGTGCGGGTTGCGCTTCGACGCGGCGTCGATCCCGCGCGTGAACTGACCTACCGCCTGCTGCTGCAGGAGGTGCCGCAGGCCGCGAGTCCGGATTTCAGCGGACTGCAGATCGTGCTGCGCCTGAGCGTGCCGGTCTTCGTCGAACCACTCGCGCCGGCCTCGCCGCAGATCGCCTGGGTCGCGGCCCGCGGCGACGACGGCAAGCTGTCGCTGAGCGCGCGCAACGATGGCGCGGCGCATGCCCGGATTCATCGCTTTTCCGTGAAGACAGCCGATGGCGCCACCACGGTACTCGACCAGCCGGAACTTGCTTACGTGCTGCCGGGCTCCAGCCGTCATTGGACATTCGACGACAACAACAACACCCGTCTGAATGCGCCTTCCACGACCGGCCCCGGGATGGCTGGTCCGTATCGGTTGGAGGGAACCACCGATCTAGGCTCGTTCGTGACGGAGTTGACGCTGGCGGACTGAACTCCGTGCGCCTGCGCAGCCGTATCGCCGCGACGCTGCTGCTGGCCGCAGGCGCCCCTGCGTTTGCAGCACAAGGTCCGGAGAGCATGACGGTCGAACCGTTCGCGGAAGCCGTCGTCGAACTGCACATCAACGACCAACCAGCACCGGCCACGCTCGTCGTCCGTCGCGACGTCGACGGCACGTTGCTGATCAGCGCTGCCGACCTGGCGACGCTGCGCCTGAAGACACCGCTGCGCGGCGCCGTGCAGGTCAACGGCGAACGCTATTACCGACTGGGCCCCGAGATGGGAGCAGTCGTTGCGCTGGACGATGCGACGATGAAGGCGCAGGTGACGGTGCCGGCACAGGCCTTTCTGCCGACACGGCGCGAGAACATCCAGGCGGATACCCCTCGTGCCACGCGCTCCGCGCCGGGTGCGTTCGTCAACTACGACGTCTCCGCCGAACAGTCCGGCGACCGTCGCCAGGGCGGTGCCTTCCTGGAACTGGGCCTGTTCGGCAACCAGGGCGTGCTGACCAGCACGATGGTCGCGAACGCGGAGCCGCTGCAACGCCAGGTTGCGCGGCTGGATACCACCTGGAACCGTGACTTTCCCGACATGATGGCGACGCTGCGGGTCGGCGACTCGATTTCCTCACCCGGCGGCTGGGGTCGCGCGGTGCGCTTCGGCGGCGTGCAGTTCGGTACCAACTTCAGCACCCAGCCGATGCTCGTCAAGACGCCGCTGTTGGCAGCGCATGGCGAAGCGGTCGTACCGTCCACGGTCGACGTCTTCGTCAATGGACGACCTGTCGCCAGCGAATCGGTGCCTCCCGGCCCGTTCTCGATCGACCACCTGCCGGTCCTGACCGGCGCCGGACAGTTGCAGGTCGTCGTCACCGACGCCCTCGGTCGACAGCAGGTCCTGACGCAGCCGTATTATTCGGGTAGCGCCCTGCTGCGGCCAGGCCTTGCCGAATACTCCGTCGAGCTCGGCAGCATCCGCGAGGACTATGGCGAACGCAGCTTTGCATACGGCGACATGCTGGGTGTTGCAATGTACCGGCGCGGCGTCACCGACACGCTGACCGCGGGCGCCCGCGCGGAAGCGCAGGCCAATGGCATTTACGCACTGGGTGCCGAAGCGGCCTGGCAGGCCGGCGTGGCGGGTATCGTCAATGCGCAAGTCGCCGCGGGCGGGGATGCCGGTGGCACGGGCTTCCTCGCGGGCCTTGGCATCGAGCACAACAGCGATCGCTTGAGCGCATACGCCCAGACGCAGTACGCGAGCCGCGCCTTCGTGCAGAGCGGCATGGCCGACCTGACCTACAGGCCGCGGCAGCGGACGTTCGCGGGACTGGGATTCGACTTCGGCCGGCACGGCAACATGCAGGTCGCGTACGGGCTGCAGAGCTACTACGACAGCGAGACCGTGCAGACGTTCGGCCTCAGCTATTCGCTGAGCATCGGCGCGCTGGGTTACCTCGGGTTGTTCGCGTCGCATGCGATCGCCGGCGACCAGGACTCCTCGCTGCTGCTCAACTGGACGGTGGCGCTGGGCGACCGGCGCACCCTGAGCGCATCGCTGCAGCAGTCCTCCGGTGCGAACGGGGGTTTCGAAGCCCGGACGAGCCTGCAGCGCGATCTGCCGGCGGGTTCAGGATTCGGCTACCGGATGTCGCTCGCGTCGACCGACGAGCAGGATGCCTACCTCGCCTACCAGGGTAGCGCGGGCACGGCCGAGATCGACTACGCCCGTCGCAACGGCGAATCCGGCGTTCGCATCGGCGCGAGCGGCGGGCTCGCCGTCACCGCTGCGGGCGTCATGCCAGCACGGCCACTGCAGCAGAGCTTCGCCGTCGTGCAGGTCGCCGACTACGAAGGGCTCACCGTCTACCTCGACAACCAGCCGGTAGGTACGACGGACGAGCAGGGACGCGTCCTCATCGACGCGCTGCGACCGTATGAACGCAACGAAATCAGCGTGAACCCCAGGCAGGTGCCGATGGACGGCAGCCTGTCGCAGCGTGCGATCGGCGTGACGCCGGCTTATCGCAGCGGCGCGCTGGTGCGCTTTCCGATCGAGCGCGCGATGGCCGCGACGATGCGGCTCGTGCAGGCCGACGGTTCGCCGGTTCCTGCTGGCGCCGAGGCGATGTTCGGGACTGCGCGCTTCCCGATTGCGCTCGACGGCCTGCTCTACGTCGAAGGCCTGAGCGACTCCGCCAGCATGCGCGTGACCTGGATCGGCGGAACCTGCAGCTCCGATGTCCGTCGACCCGAGGGCAACGACCCCGTGCCCGATCTCGGTGACGTGCGATGCGAGTAGCGCACGCATTGCCGGGACTTGATCGGGCCGGGCTCCGGCGGCGCCGAGGGCGAGCATGGCTCATGGCAGCGCTCGCCATCGCGCTGTGTGGTGCAGGCAAGGTCCACGCGGCGGCCGACTGTTCCATCACGGCCGTCAGCCTTAATTTCGGTAACTACGATCCCTCAGTCACCGGGCCGGACGATTCCGTCGGCACCGTTACCGTGACCTGCCGGTACGTTCCGCAGGGCGCCACTCGCGTCAACTACCGCGTCACGATTTCAAACGGCACCATCGGCACCAGCCCGACGACGCGCCAGCTGGGCGCAGGCTCCGCACGCCTGGGTTACAACGTGTTTGCGGACCCGGCGCGGTCGCAGGTCTGGGGAACCGGAACGGGCGGCACAGTGATTGCGTCGGGCTCGATGACCATCGGCCCCGGCAGCGGCAACAGCACACGCACGTTCACCCACACCGTCTATGGCCGCATCCCGCAGCTGCAGGACGCCGTGCCCGGCGTGTACAACGACACCCTGCTGGTGACGCTGACGTACTGAGTCAGCGGATGAGCGCGGCGACCTGCACCGGCAGCGCGTATTCGCCAGGCATCGCACCGGCGCTGAGCCAGAGCCGGTAGTTCACCGTGAATTCACGAGCGAATGGCTGGGCGATCTCGAGGCTCGCGTCGCGCATGCGCAGCGGGGCCTGGAACCCGTCGATATCGATGGCGTCGGTCAGGCCGACCCGGGGATTCAGCTGCAGCACGACGCGGTCGGGCGCGTTGGACTGCAGCTGGTAATGGCGTGACACGTCGAGGTAGCCGCGCTGGACGTCGGCCGGCGTGATCGAGACAGGCGAGGCATCGGCCCGCAGGCTTACGTGCGGGAGGACCTGGACGGAAACCTGCAGGTTCGCCGAGGCCACTTCTGCCCGTACGGTTCCAAGGTGGAGTGCCGCGAGGAGACCAAGTGACAGCCACAAGGACCGCATGATCACCGTCGCCCCGGGCTGGGGGACCGCTCGCGCGGCGCGGCCCGTTGTATCAGCGTCATGAAGCCGCACTGCGGGTTGCGCCGCCATGCGCGTCAATCGCCACTTGGGGTGATCTGCGTCACGGTTTGAAACTAAACCCCGACTGCCGGCTTGCGCAACAGGCTCGTGACATATAGCGGCCCGAAGTGGTGCTGCACTGCGGCAAGCCGGCCCCACGGAAATGCGTGTTGCGCCCCCCCGCAGAACCGCTAAAGTCGCGTTCCGTCTCAGGAAACCAGGGTTCTCCGTGACCGTCCCGCCGACCGATACCTCCCATCCGGACTACTTTCACCGGGTGGTGGATTGCCAGTGGGCCTGCCCGGCCCACACCGACGTCCCCGAGTACATCCGCCTGATCGCGCTCGGGCAGTTCTCCGACGCCTACATCGTCAACCGCGAATCAAACGTGTTCCCGGGCATCCTGGGCCGCGTGTGCGACCGCCCCTGCGAGCCGGCCTGCCGGCGCGGGCGGGTCGAGGACAAGCCGGTCGCGATCTGCCGCCTGAAGCGCGTCGCCGCCGACCACAAGGACGACATCTCGTCCCGGTTGCCGGTGGTCCCCGCGCAGAAGAACGGCAGGAAGATCGCCTGCATCGGCGCGGGTCCCGCGTCGCTCACGGTCGCCAACGACCTGCTGCCGCTCGGCTACGAAGTCGTGGTCTTCGAGCAGTGGGACAAGCCGGGCGGCCTGATGCGCACGAACATCCCCGCGTTCCGCCTGCCGGAAACGGTGCTGGCCGAGGAAATCGGCTACATCGAGCAGATGGGCGCGCAGATCCGCTACAACTCGCGCATCGACAGCATGAAGAAGCTGCTCGCCACGGGTGGCTTCGACGCGGTGTTCGTGGGCTCGGGCGCGCCGAAGGGCAAGGAGCTCAAGCTGCCGGGCCGTGCGGAAGGCGACGCCAGCATCCACATCGGCATCCAGTGGCTAGAGTCGG
>JBAVJR010000217.1:0-1831 GCA_049687855.1 Steroidobacteraceae bacterium
GCTAAAACTGCGAACCGTTCCTTGCTGCGCCCCAAGCGCCTGTGCATAGTAGCCGCCGACAGCAGGGCAGACCCGTCGCAAGGCGGGGTGCAACGCCACCGGCCTGAAGGGGTAGCCTAAGGCGGCGGGGTTGTCGGTTTTTCACCACGAAGCCCGCCGGGAGCGACGCGGAAGATGATTTTTGTTAGCCCAAGCACAATTCTATTAGGTGCAACCCTGATATATAGTGGCGCGGGGGCCTTGAAACTGCCACACGATCGCGGCGCAACCTCTTGAACTAGAAAGGATCAACCGTGCTGTTCCAGCGCAGGTTCCGACCGGTCATCGGACTCGACATCACCACGTCCTCGGTCAAGCTGATCGAGCTGACGCGCAGCGGCGATTCGTATCGAGTCGAATCGTATGCCGCGGAGCCCGCGCCGCCGAGCGCCATCAACGAAAAAGCAATCGTCGACGCCCAGGCCGTCGGCGAAGCCGTGCGCCGCGCCGTGAAGCGCGCTGGCGCGCGCAGCAGGGAATGCGCCGTGGCGGTCAGCGGCGACGCCGCGATCACCAAGGTGATCCAGATGCCCCGCAACCTGCGCGCCAGCGAACTCGAGTCGCAGGTCGAGATGCAGGCCGACCAGTACATTCCCTTCCCGATGGAAGAGGTCAGCTTCGACTTCGAAGTGATCGGTCCTTCGGAGAAGGACCCGGACATGCTCGACGTCCTGCTCGTGGCCACGCGCTCCGAGAACGTCGAGCAGCGCCAGGCCGCCGTGCAGGCTGCCGGCCTCACCGCGCGCATCGTCGACGTCGAGGCGTTCGCGCTCGAAAACGCGTGCCGCCTGCTGACGCACCAGATGCCGGACGGCGGGATGGGGCGCAGTATCGCCGTCATCGATTTCGGCGCGAGCAGCACCACGTTCTCGGTGCTGCGCGACACCAAGGTTGCCTACACGCGCGACTTCGCTTTCGGCGGCCAGCAGCTCACCGAGGAGATCATGCGCACCTACGGCCTCTCGATGGAGGAAGCGGGGCGCGCCAAGAAGGAAGGCGGCCTGCCGGCCAACTACCAGTCCGAGGTGCTCGACCCGTTCATCGACGACATGTGCCAGCAGGTGAGCCGCTCGCTGCAGTTCTACCTCGCGGCCGGCGCGGGACGCGTGCAACCGGAGCAGCTCCTGATCTGCGGCGGCTGCGCCAATATCCCGGGCGTCGCTGACGTGATCGCGAGCCGGGTCGGCATTCCCGCCGAGCGCGGCGACCCGCTGGGCCAGATGAAGATTTCGACTCGTGCCCTCGCACAGGGCGTGAAGAAGGACGCGACGGCATTGCTCACCGCCTGCGGCCTGGCGCTCAGGAGCTTCGACTGATGCCAAGAATCAACCTGCTGCCGTGGCGCGAGGCAGAACGCAAGCGCAAGCGCCAGGAATTCCTGCTGTCGCTCGGCGCGGCCGTGGCCACGGCGGGCCTGGTCACGCTGCTCGGCCACATGCAGATGAGTTCTGCGATCCAGCATCAGCACGATCGCAACGATTACCTGACGCAGGAAATCGCCGCGCTCGACAAGCAGATCGAGGAAATCAACGGCCTCGACGCGCAGAAGCGCCGGTTGCTCGCGCGCATGGAAATCATCGAGACGCTGCAGCGCAGCCGTCCCGAGATCGTGCACGTCTTCGACGAACTCGTGCGCGTCCTGCCGGAGGGCGTCTACCTGACGTACCTGCGGCAGTCGGGCATCCGCTTCGAGCTGCGCGGCGTCGCGCAGTCCAGCACGCGCGTCTCCTCGTTCATGCGCAACATCGATGCGTCGCAGTGGCTCGCCGACCCGACCCTGCAGATCGTCGAG
>JBAVJR010000218.1:0-1727 GCA_049687855.1 Steroidobacteraceae bacterium
TGCTGCACGACTTCGTCACGCCCGTCACGCCCTGAGCGCGACTGCGTTGCCGTTCCGCGGATCCGTGCTTCAAGCCTGCGTTGAGGCGCAGTCAGGCCGCGCCTTTGGCGCGCAGTTCCGCGATTGCTGCAGGGTCGTAACCGAGTTCGCGCAACACGACCTCGGTGTGTTCGCCGAGCTGCGGCGCACGCTGACTCGGCAGCCGCTCGCCGTCCAGCTTGATCGGGTTGGCGAGCACGCGGTAACCCTCCTGCGCCGGGTGCGGCAGGTCTTTCACCATCCCGATGGTACGCAGATAGGGGTTTTCGAGCGCTTGCGGCAGGTCGTAGACCGGGGCGGCCGGCAGCACGCCCTGCAGCTTGACGAGCCATTCGGCGGTCGTCGCAGTCGAGAACACTGCGTCGAGTACGGCCGTCAACGTATCGCGGTGCGCGCGTCGCGCTTCGACCGTTGCGTAGTCCGTGTGCGTGCCCAGATCCGGGCGCGCCAGTGTCCGCACGAGTTCGCTCCAGAACTTCTGCGTCATGCACATGATGAAGATCCAGCCGTCGCTCGTGCGCTGCAGCTGCACCGGCACGGTCGAGGGGTGCGCGCTGCGCGGCAGGCGCTCGGTGCGATAGCCGGAATTGAGGTACCACGCGCCGGGATAGGTGAGCTGGTGCAGCGCGACGTCGAACAGCGAGACGTCGATGTCGTGACCACGGCCGCCTTTCAGCACGCCGACCAGCGACGACAGGATCGCGACCACCGTGGTGATGCCGGTCATGTAGTCGACGATCGAGAGACCCATGCGCGCAGGCGGCGAACCCGGCTCGCCGCTCAGGTGCAGGTAGCCGGCCTCGGCCTGCATCAGGTAGTCGTAACCGGGCCAGCCCTTGCGCTCGTTGTCGCGCCCGTAGGCCGAGAGGTGCGCGCAGAGCACCCGGGGATTGATCGGGCCCAGGGCCGCGTAGTCGAGGCCGAGCTTTTCAGGCTGGTCGCCACGCAGGTTGTTCAGCACCACGTCCGCCGTGCGCACCAGCCGCTGGAACGCTTCGCGTCCGGCGGCCTGCTTCAGGTTCAGCGTCACGCTTTTCTTGTTCAGGTTGAACGCCTGGAAGAACTGGCTGTCGTGCTCGCCGAGGAAGAACGGCCCCATCGAGCGCGTGGCGTCGCCGCCCTGGTCGCGGTTCTCGATCTTGATGACCTCGGCGCCGAGGTCGGCGAGGTACATCGAGCCGAACGGCCCCGCGCCGAAGTTCTCGAACGTCAGGACACGAAGGCCGGTGAGGGGCAGCGAGGGCGGCATCGGGCGGGCGTCAGAGCTCGAGCGCGAAGTAACGGTCGCAGGCGAAATGGCCCGTCGCGCCGAGCGGACCGCAAAGCTTCTTGAAGCCTGCGTCGGCGTAGAGGTGCTGCGCGGCATCCATGCCGGTGAGCGTCTCGAGGTAGCAGCGCCGGTAGCCGAGCCGGCGTGCGGCTTCGATGCAGTGCTGCAGCAATCGCCGACCCTGGCCCTGCCCGCGCGCCTCGCCGAGGAAATACATCTTGCGCAGCTCACACACGTCGGGATCGCCACCCGCGAGTGGTGCGATGCCAGCGCCGCCGACGACACTGCCATCGCGCAAGAGCACGAAGTACGCGGAGCGCGGCACGGAGTAGGCGACGCTCAGGTGATCGACTTCAGGGTCGTTGATTGCGAAACCCGGTCCGGACGCGCCGAACTCGGGCATCACGGTGCGAATGAC
>JBAVJR010000219.1:0-4062 GCA_049687855.1 Steroidobacteraceae bacterium
CGTGATGGTGGTGGCGAACGATGCCACGGTGAAGGGCGGCAGCTACCTGCCCATGACGGTCAAGAAGCACGTCCGGGCGCAGGAGGTGGCGCTCGAGAACCGGCTGCCGTGCGTCTACCTGGTGGACTCGGGCGGTGCGTTCCTGCCGCGTCAGGACGACGTCTTTCCGGATCGCGACCACTTCGGCCGCATCTTCTACAACCAGGCGACGATGTCGGCGGAGGGCATCCCGCAGATCGCCGTCGTCATGGGCTCGTGCACGGCGGGCGGCGCCTACGTGCCGGCGATGAGCGACGAGACCATCATCGTCAAGGACCAGGGCACCATCTTCCTCGGCGGCCCGCCGCTGGTGAAGGCCGCCACCGGCGAGGTCGTGAGCGCCGAGGACCTCGGCGGCGGCGACGTGCACACCCGGCTGTCGGGCGTGGCCGACCACCTGGCCGAGAACGACACCCATGCCCTGGCCCTGGCGCGCCAGGCGGTGGCCCGGCTGAACTGGCGCAAGTCGCCCGACATGGCGATGGTGCCGCCGCGCCCGCCACAGTGCGATCCGCTCGAACTGCATGGCGTGATCCCGACCGACACGCGCAAGCCGTACGACGTGCGCGAGATCATCGCGCGCATCGTCGACGCCAGCGAGTTCGACGAGTTCAAGGCGCGCTACGGCAGCACGCTCGTCTGCGGCTTCGCGCACATCGAGGGCATGCCGGTGGGCATCGTCGCCAACAACGGCATCCTGTTCACCGAGAGCGCCAACAAGGGCGCGCATTTCATCGAGCTGTGTTGCCAGCGCAAGGTGCCGCTGGTGTTCTTGCAGAACATCACCGGCTTCATGGTCGGCCGCAAGTACGAAGCCGGCGGCATCGCCCGCGACGGCGCCAAGATGGTGACGGCCGTCGCCTGCGCGTCGGTGCCCAAGTTCACAGTGATCATCGGCGGCTCGTTCGGCGCAGGCAACTATGCGATGTGCGGTCGCGCGTACGGCGGCCGCTTCCTCTGGACCTGGCCCAACTCGCGCATCTCGGTGATGGGCGGCGAGCAGGCCGCAACGGTACTCGCGATCGTCAAGCGCGAAGGCCTGCAGCGCCGTGGCGAGGAGTGGCCGCAGGACGACGAACAGAAGTTCCGCGACGACATCCGTAGCCAGTATGAGACCCAAGGTCACCCGACGTACGCCAGCGCCCGGCTCTGGGACGACGGCGTGATCGACCCGGCCGACACGCGCAACGTGCTGGCGCTCGCGCTCGCAGCCGCCACGTGCCGGCCCGACGAAGGCGAGACTCCCTTCGGCATTTTCAGGATGTGAGACCCGCCATGCTCAAGAGCGTCCTGATTGCCAACCGCGGGGAAATCGCCTGCCGCGTCATTCGCACCGCGCGACGGCTCGGCCTGCGCACCGTTGCGGTGTATTCGGAGGCCGATCGCGGCGCGCTGCACGTCCGCATGGCGGACGAAGCCGTCTGCATCGGTCCCGCCGCGGCCCGCGAGAGCTATCTCGATGGCGCGAAGCTGCTCGAGGTGGCGCGGCAACACGGCTGCGAATCGATTCACCCCGGGTACGGGTTCCTCTCCGAGAACGCGGACTTCGCTCGCGCCTGCGAGGCGGCGGGCGTCGTCTTCATCGGCCCGCCGGCGTCGTCGATCGACCGCATGGGTTCGAAGAGCGAGGCACGCAGGCTGATGACTGCCGCCGGCGTGCCTGTGCTGCCCGGCTACGACGATGACGATCAGTCCGACGCCAGGTTGCTCGCTGCGACCCGGAAGCTGAAGTTCCCGTTGTTGATCAAGCCGACGGCGGGCGGTGGCGGCAAAGGCATGCGCATCGTGCGTGCCGCAGCCGAATTCACCGAAGCGCTTGCCGGTGCGCGCCGCGAAGCCGCAAAGTCCTTTGGCGACGATCGAGTGCTGCTCGAACGCTTCGTCGAAAAGGGGCGGCACGTCGAGATCCAGGTCTTCGCCGACGCGCACGGCAACGCCGTGCACCTGCACGAGCGTGACTGCTCGCTGCAGCGGCGTCACCAGAAGGTCGTCGAGGAAGCGCCGGCCCCCGGCCTTGACGACACGACGCGCGCGGCAATGGGTGCCGCGGCGGTGGCGGCAGCAAAGGCGGTGGGTTATCGCGGCGCCGGCACGGTCGAGTTCCTGTTCGACGGCGCCGAGTTCTATTTCCTCGAGATGAATACCCGGTTGCAGGTCGAACACCCGGTCACCGAAATGATCACCGGGCTCGACCTCGTCGAATGGCAGCTGCGGGTCGCGTCCGGTGAGTCGTTGCCGCTACCACAGGGAGCGATCCCGCGCCGTGGCCACGCGGTCGAAGCGCGGCTCTACGCCGAAGATCCGGAGCGCGGCTTCCTGCCGTCCACGGGGCGGCTTGCGCGGCTGCGTTTTCCGGCCGTAACGCCGGACGTGCGCATCGATGCGGGCGTGGAGGAAGGTGACGAAGTCACGGTGCATTACGACCCGATGATCGCCAAGCTGATCGTCTGGGCGCCGGATCGCGCAGCCGCTATCGAGAAGCTGCAGCACGCGCTCGAGGCCACCGAGGTCGAGGGTGTGCGCACCAATGCACGCTTCCTCTGGCAGATCCTCGGCGCGCCTGCCGTGCGCGCGGGCGACGTCAGCACTCGCCTGCTCGAGACCGATCCCTCGCTCGCGCCCGGCGTCGCGGCGCACGAACTCCAGGCGGCCTGGCTGATTGCGGCTGCCGCCCGGTTGCAGTCGCTGCCGGGTGACGACCTCGGGGCTGCCCATCACGCCGCGAGCCCGTGGGAAGCGGCCACGGGCTTCCGGCTGAACGGGCCCTCGAGCGTCCGCGTGGCCTTGCGGCTCGACACCGCAGGGGCGCCCGCGTCGGTTGCGGAGGCCAGGCCGTTGCAGCATTGGCTTGCATTCAAGCGCGAGCCGGACGGTGTGGCCGTGGTCCTCGATGGCAAGCAGCATCGGGTGACGCTGCGGCGCCCGGCAAGCGACGTGCTGGAGGGCTATATCGACGGTCACTCCGTACGCGCACGCGTTGAGCTGGATCACGGCCGCCTGAGCGTGCGGCGGCACTGCCTGCGCTTCGATTTCGTCGAGGACACCGGTGCGGAGCACCGTGTCTCCGCGGAGCACGAGGGGCATTTCCGGGCCCCGATGCCAGGTCACGTTCTCGACGTGCGCGTGCAGGTCGGCCAGACGGTGCAGCTGGGTGCGGTGCTGCTCGTGCTCGAAGCCATGAAGATGGAGCACTCGCTCACGGCGCCCTGGCCTGCGAAAGTCGTCGAAGTCAAGGTGCAGAAGGGCCAGAGGGTCGAAGAAGGGACGGATCTCGTCCGGCTGGAACCCGCAGAATGACTGCGGCAATCCCCGACCTTGGAATGAGTCTCTTTTGCTAGACTTCGCGCCGAATCGCTGCCCTGCAACATCTCTTCAGGGCGCCAGGACCGACAAATCACGCGGAGGCGGGATGGCATTCGACGGGGCCGTATTCGAGGCCCGCGAAATCAACGCGTGGCGAGGCGACCGGCACATCCTGCGCGACGTGTCTTTCTCGGTCCGCCCTGGCGAGTTTCTCAAGGTCACGGGTCCCAACGGCGTCGGCAAGACAACGCTGCTGCGCGTGATCTGCGGCCTGCTGCCTGCCGAAACCGGCGAGCTGTCGTGGCGCGGCCGGTCGATTCGCGGCCGTCGCGACGAATTCAATTTTGAACTGGGGCACCTGGGCCACCTGAATTCCCTGAAGGGCGACCTGACGGCCCGCGAGAACCTGAAGTTCCTCGCCGGCCTGCGCACGACGCTGACGGCGGAGACCATCGATTCGACCCTGGACCGCGTCGGCATCCTGTCCCGCGGCGACCTGCCGGCCCGCTCGCTGTCAGCTGGCAGAAGCGCCGGCTGGCTCTGGCGCGCCTGCTGTTGGCGGACGCAGCGCTGTGGATTCTCGACGAACCCGTGACGAACCTCGACACTGCCGGCATCCGGCTGGTCGAGGAACTGATCGTCGACCACGTGGAGCAGGGCGGACTGGCCATTGCGGCGGCCCACCAACGGCTCCTCGACGACGCGCCGTGCCTGCGACGC
>JBAVJR010000220.1:0-2369 GCA_049687855.1 Steroidobacteraceae bacterium
GGCCGCAAGCTCGCCAGGATCTGCGACAACACGGCCCGCGTGCTGGGCATCGAGCTGCTCGCCGCCGCGCATGCGCTCGACTCGCTGCGCCCGCTCACCACGACGGCGGAACTGCAGCGCGTGCATGCCGCAGTGCGGGCCCGCGTGCCGTACCAGCCGGACGACCATCGCCTCGACCGCGACATCGCGAGCCTCGCCCGCCTCGTCGACTCGGGCGAGCTCGCGTCGCTCGTTCCGGCCAGCTGAACGGAGGGCGGCATGCTGGGGGTCATCGCGCTCTGCGTCGCCTTCGGCCTGCTGGCCCTGCTCCTGAGCCTGAGTCGCTGGCTCGCGCGCCGGCCGTGGGCCGCCGCCGGCAACCTTGCAGTTGCGGTCATGCTCCTGCTGGTTGCCCACGTGCTCTGGCCGCCCGTCCTGCATCTGCAGACCTACGAGTCGCTGCGGCCCAGGGCCCTCGTCGCACAGGTCCATTGCGAACGGACCGGTCCGAGCGCGTATCGGGTCACCCTCACCCGGCTGCCCGCAGGCCACATGCAGGTGTTCGAGATGTCGGGCGACGAATGGCGCCTCGACGTGCGCACGCTGGTCTGGACCGGCCAGGCCGCGCAACTGGGGTTGCCGGATAGCTACAGACTGGACCGGCTCAGCGGCCGCTACCTGCGTACCGAATTGGCCGTCGAGGCCACGCCGGCACCCGCTGCGGCCCGCGCGGCCGAACCCGCCCCGACCCTCCTCGTCCCGGCCAGTTATGCCCTGAGCGACGTGGAAGAAGCGGGCGAAGACATCTGGGCGCAGGCGCGGACGGACTCAGGGTGGAAAGACTACGTCGATGCGCGCCACGCCTACGGCCCCTGGCGACCGCTGGCTGACGGTGCCCGGTACGACGTTGCCATGACGCGGGCCCCGGGCCAGGCCGAGGCCGTGCTCGAGGCACGCCCGGCCAACGAAGCGGCCGCAAAGGCGATGCGCTACACTGGTGGCGACAGCATTCGGACCAAGGGCTGAGCAAAGATGTCCGTCTACGTCGATTCCAGCAGTCAACTGCATCACGACCAGGAGCGCACGCTGGCCCTGCCGTGCCCGCACTGCCAGGTGTATTCGCACATCACTGCGGTCTCGATCCCGCAGTACTCCGAGCTCGTCGCGAGCCGGCCCAACCACGTGGGCATCGTCTATCGCTGCGATTCTTGCAGCGCACCGATCTTCCTCAAGTTCGCCGTCAAGATGTACGCGGCCAACCGCGTCGAATTGGCGAACAACTTCGTCGAGCTCGAGCGCGCGAAGGAGAAGTTCAACTTCACCTACCTGCCCGAGATCGTCGAGCGGCTGTTCCGCGAGGCCCTCGGCTGTTATTCGTCGGGCTACTTCAACGCGTTCGCCTCGATGTGCCGCCGCACGTCGCAGGCAGTCTTCCAGGACCTCGGCGAGAACGGCCGGCTGCGCATCTTCGAGGAGGCTCGAGCGGCACGCGAGATGGCCGAGATCGACAATGACACGTTCAGCATCGTGAAGAAGGTGCTGTTCAGCAGCGATGCCGATCCGTCGCCGCAATGGCCGGACCTGGCCGCACACGAAGCCGGCGTGCTGCTCGAACTCGTCAAGGACATGCTGTACCAGGCCTACGTGCGCAAGGGCAAGCTGCAGCAGGCGATGATGGTGCGGAAGTTCTTCGCCGACGAGACGCTCGACAAGATCACGCCCATCGGGCGCGCCGCCAGAAGTGACTAGGGGATAGGGGTTAGGGGTTAGTCGGTTCGGTCTGGCTGATGCTTTACACATTGGTCCGGGCTGATCCTTTACACCGGGACCTCGATCAACTTCCCGACCTGCTCGTCTAAGCGGGCGAGCAGATGACTGGCGAAGTATAGCGACCAGACGCCGTCTTCGATCTCCTCGAGCCCCACCGTCTCGCCGGCGAAGACGCCGCCGACGAACAGCCGCTGTGCCTTCCAACGCATCTGGCCGACCTGGTTGATCTGCCGTCGCTCGAAGTGCCCGGGATAGCAGACCTCCTCGAGCCGTCGCGGGTAGGGCCGCAGCGACGGTCGATAGAGCTCGGCTGGGGTCCGATCGGCCAGCGCCTCGTGCGGGCGCTCGTGGTTGAACTGCTTGCGGAACCGATCGAAGCGGCGTTGCTGCGCGGTGAGGTTGTGCTCCGGGGGTCGCGTGGTCTCCTGCTTGAGCGTGCGATGCATGCGCTCGTGGCTCGCGTTGTCTTGCGGCGAAGCGGGGCGGCTGCGCTCAAGGCGGATCCCGAGCCTGAGCCAGTGCAGCGAGAGTCGGCTGAGGCGCCCGAGGCCGACACTTGCGAACGGCGCGCCGCCGTCGCTGTGAATGGCTTCGGGCAGGCCGAGCTCGCGCATCAGCGC
>JBAVJR010000221.1:0-7826 GCA_049687855.1 Steroidobacteraceae bacterium
GCCTTGATCGCACGCCGTTGCCTGGTCGCCGGACGCGTCCAGGGCGTGTTCTACCGGGCCAGCACCCGTGCCCGCGCCGAAGCGCTGGGGGTCACGGGCCATGCGCGCAACCTGCCCGACGGCCGTGTCGAAGTGCTCGCCTGCGGCACGCCGGAAGCCGTCGACGCGCTCTGCGCCTGGCTCTGGCAGGGCTCGCCGGCGTCGAGCGTAAGCGCCGTGGCGATCGAGGAACTCGCCTTGGAATCGGTCCAGCCCTGGCCGCCGGTGTTTCGCACGACCTGACGGGCCCGGCTCCAGTTCAGTTGGCGACCGTCCAGCGCGATGCCAGCCGGTCGATCACCATGTCCGAATACTTCGGCCGGCCCAGGCTGCCGTTGTAGCGTTGCAGCGCCCGCTGGTAGTTGCCGCGTTCCTTGCGCAGGTAGTAGCTCAGGATCGTCGTGCCCATGCGCACGTTATCCGGAATGCGCACCAGTTGATCGTTGGTCATGCCGAGTTCGCGCGGCCAGAACGTCATGACCTGCATCAGGCCGATGGCGCCGGCGGACGAGACCGCGAAGCGGTCGAAACGGCTCTCGACGTCCATCACGGCGAGCACGAGTTCGGGCGGGATGTCGACCCGTTTCGCCTCGCAGTGGACGGCGCGCAGGATCTGTTCGCGTTCTTTTTCGTCGGCGACGTAACGCGCCAGGCGCGGCTCCATCGTTGCGAACCACACTGCCTGCTCGTACTTGTCGTCGAAGCAGCGTGCGGGTTCGATGGCCGCCGCGATGACACCGCGCAACTCGGGGTCCATCTGGCGATCGGCGCGGGCCGTGGCCCAGGGCAGGGCGCACGCGGCCAGCAACAGCAGGGCAACAGTCGGCGTGCGGCGCATGTGGGGTCAGGCGCGCGGGTTGCCCCGCTTGTCGCGCAGGAAGGCTGCCACTTCAGCAAGAGGCACGTCGGCCGCAAGGCCATCGCGGCGGCGCTTGTATTCGAGCACTCCGCGCTCGAGGCCCTTGTCGCCGATGACGATGCGGTGCGGAATGCCGATCAGTTCGTCGTCGGCGAACTTCACGCCGGGGCGCGCATCGCGATCGTCGAGCACGACCTCGAAGCCGGCCGCCGTCAGTTCGGCGTACAGCGCCTCGGTCGCCTGCTGGACACGGGCGGACTTCTGCAGGTTGATCGGGATGATGGACACGTCGAACGGTGCGATCGGTTCCGGCCAGATGATGCCGCGCTCATCGTGATTCTGTTCGATGGCCGCCGCCACGACGCGCGTCACACCGATGCCATAGCAGCCCATGGCCATGGTCACGGATTTGCCCTGCTCGTCGAGCACGACGGCATTCATGGCTTCGCTGTACTTGCGGCCCAGCTGGAAGATGTGGCCGACCTCGATGCCCCGCGCGATGCCGAGCGTGCCCTTGCCGGTCGGGCTCGGGTCGCCGGCGATCACGTTGCGCAGGTCGGCGATTTCGCCTTCGGGCAGGTCGCGGCCCCAGTTGGCGCCGGTGAAATGCATGTCGCGCTCGTTGGCGCCGCAGACGAAGTCCGCCATGTGGGCGGCCGACCGGTCCACGTACACCTTGCATTTCAAGCCGATCGGACCGATGAAGCCCGGCTCGCAGCCGGCCGTCGCGAGGACCGCTTCGACGCTCGCCATGCGCAGCGGCGACGCCACGCCCGGCAGCTTCTGCGCCTTCACGGCGTTCAGTTCGTGATCGCCGCGGACGATCATCGCCACGGCGCCGCCCTGGTCGCCTTCGACCAGCAGCGTCTTCATGCACTGGCCGGCGGTGACACCGAGGAACTTCGCCAGGTCGTCGATCGTGCGGACTTTCGGCGTCGCGACTTTCTGCAAGGCCGCCGTGGCCGGGCCGCGCGGCGTCGCCGGCGCCAGCGCTTCGGCCATCTCGAGGTTTGCGGCGTAATCGTCGCCGTCGGAAAACGCGATGGCGTCCTCGCCCGAGTCGGCCAGCACGTGGAATTCCTGTGACGCGCTGCCGCCGATGCTGCCCGTGTCCGCGCGGACCGCGCGGAACTTCAGCTGCAGGCGCTCGAAGATGGCCGTGTACGCGCGGTACATGGCCTGGTATCCCTGCTCGAGCGAGGCGTCGTCGAGGTGGAACGAATACGCGTCCTTCATCGTGAATTCGCGCGCACGCATCACGCCGAAGCGCGGGCGGATCTCGTCGCGGAACTTGGTCTGGATCTGGTAGAAATTGACCGGCAGCTGGCGGTAGCTCTTGAGCTCCCGGCGCGCGATGTCCGTGATCACTTCTTCGTGCGTCGGGCCGTAGCAGAACGAGCGGTCGTGCCGGTCCTTGATGCGCAGCAGCTCCGGGCCGAACTTGTCCCAGCGGCCGGATTCGATCCACAACTCGGCGGGCTGCATGGTCGGCATCAGCACTTCGAACGCGCCGGCGCGGTTCATTTCCTCGCGGACGATGTGCTCGACCTTGCGCAGCACCCGCAGGCCGATCGGCAGCCAGGTGTACATGCCGCCCGCGAGCCGGCGGACCAGGCTGGCGCGCAGCATGAGCTGGTGGCTCACCACCTCGGCATCGGCAGGAACGTCGCGCAGGGTCGTGACAGGATAGGTCGAGAGTCGCATTTCGCGTCCGGACAGCAGAAAAAACGCGTCCATGGTACCAGAGCGGGCCGTCTTCCCCGGCGCCACCCGGGGTGACCGGCAAGGTTGCGTTGTGCGAAATCGCCGCGCTACCTATCATGGAGGTCGCTCACACCCGCCAGGTGGCGCCAGCCATGACGACCGAATCCCCCGCGCCCGACGCAGCTCAGCGGCGTCCGCGCAACCGCGGCGTGTACCTGCTGCCCAACCTGTTCACGACCGCGGTCCTGTTCTCGGGCTTCTATGCGATCGTGGCTGCGACGGACGGCAATTTCGACCGTGCCGGCATCGCCATCTTCGTCGCGATGGTGTGCGACGGGCTCGACGGCCGCATTGCGCGCTGGACCAACACGCAGAGCGACTTCGGTGCGCAGTTCGACAGCCTCTCGGACATGGTGGCGTTTGGCCTGGCGCCTGCGATCGTGGCCTACCAGTGGGGCGTGGCCCGCATTGCCGAGTACGGATTTCTCTGGGGGCGCCTGGGCTGGCTGGCGACCTTCTTCTATGCCGCCTGCGTCGCCATCCGGCTCGCGCGCTTCAATACCAAGGTCGACACGGCCGACAAGCGCTTCTTCGAGGGCCTGCCGAGTCCGTCCGGCGCGGCGGTCCTGGCGGGGTTCGTGTGGATGCTCGAGTCCCTGCAGCGCGAAGGCCTGCGCGACCTGGTGCTGGCCTTCGCGGTGGCGTTGATCGCGGGCAGCCTGATGGTCAGCCGTTTCCGCTACCTGAGCGGCAAGGACCTCGACCCGCGCATGCGCATCCCGGTCGCATTCATGGTGCTGGTGCCGCTGGGTTTCGTCCTCGTGGGCTCGAGCCCGCCGGAGATGCTGTTCGCCCTGTTCGCGGCTTACGCCAGCTCCGGCCCGCTGTGGTGGGCCTGGCGCAGGATGCGCCGCGGTCGCCGCACGCGCCCGGAGACGGGAGGCTGAGCGGATGGTGAATGCCCGCCAGGTTGCGTACCTGCAGGCGCTCGGCGTGGACGTCTACGTGCCACGCAACGCGCCGCCGTTGCAGGCCGAGGTTGTCGTCGATGCGCCACCGGCCGCCGTCGCACCGGCCATCAAGGCTGCAGCGTCGCCCGCCGTGGCCGCCAACCTCGATTGGGACGAATTGCGGGCCGCGGTCGCCGCCTGCCAGCAATGCGACCTGCATGCCACGCGCACGCAGACGGTGTTCGGCGTCGGCAGCCGGCAAGCCCGCTGGATGTTCATCGGCGAAGCGCCGGGTGCCGAGGAAGACAGGCAGGGTGAGCCGTTCGTCGGCCGCGCGGGGCAGTTGCTGACGTCGATGATCCGCGCGCTCGGCCTGCGCCGCGAAGACGTGTTCATCGCGAACGTGCTCAAGTGCCGTCCGCCCGAAAATCGTGACCCCAGGCCGGCTGAAGCGGCCAGCTGCCGCGGTTTCCTCGAACGGCAGGTCGCCCTGGTCGATCCGACGCTGATCATCGCGGTGGGGCGCATCGCGGCCCAGAACCTGCTCGCCACCGAGACGCCGCTCGCCAAGCTGCGTGGCAAGGTGCACTCGTTCGGCGCGCAAGCGTGGCCCGTGGTGGTCACTTATCACCCGGCCTACCTCCTGCGAAGCCCCGGCGAGAAGCGCAAGTCGTGGCAGGACCTCCTGCATGCCAGGCAACTGTTCGGGCGGCTCGAGCGGGAGCAGGCCAGCGAGGGCCGGTCGTGAGCGCAGCCGAAATGACGCCGGAGCCCGAATCCGGGAACCTCGTGCGGTTTCGCGCGATGACGCCGTTCGACGTGCCGCATGTCGGCACGATCGAGCGGTCTTCATACCCTTTTCCCTGGAGCGAAAGCATCTTCCGCGACTGCCTGCGCGTCGGCTACCTCTGCCGTGTGGCGGAGAGCGCGGGTGAAGTCGTCGCGTACGGCATCGTCGCCATGGGCGCGGGCGAGGCGCACGTGCTGAATCTCTGCGTGGACGGGGCCGTCCGCGGCCGCGGCATCGGCCGCCGCATGCTGCTGCTGCTGATCGAGCGCTCAGTCCAGGCGGGCATGCAGGACGTGTTCCTCGAAGTGCGGCCGTCCAATCTGCACGCGATCGCGCTGTACCAGTCGCTGGGGTTCGTCGAGGTCGGGCGCCGGCGCGGCTACTACCAGGCAGAGGCCGGTCGCGAGGATGCGTTGGTCCTCAAGCTGTCAATGCCGGTAAAATCCGGCGAATGAATCAACCGCTCGACGAAGTGGCGCGTCGCCGCACCTTCGCCATCATTTCGCACCCCGACGCCGGCAAGACCACGCTCACCGAGAAGCTGCTGCTGTTCGGGGGCGCGATCCAGCTGGCCGGCACGGTCAAGGGCCGCAAGGCCACGCGCCACGCCACGTCCGACTGGATGGCGCTGGAACAGCAGCGCGGCATCTCCGTGACCTCGAGCGTCATGCAGTTCCCGTACCAGGGGCGCATGGTCAACCTGCTCGATACGCCAGGGCACGAGGACTTCTCCGAAGACACCTACCGCACGCTCACGGCGGTCGACTCGGCGCTCATGGTCATCGACTGCGCCAAGGGCGTCGAAGAGCGCACGATCAAGCTGATGGAAGTCTGCCGGCTGCGCGACACGCCGATCATGACGTTCATCAACAAGCTGGACCGCGAAGGCCGCGAGCCGACGGAGCTGCTCGATGAAATCGAGCGCGTGCTGAAGATCACGTGCGCGCCGGTCACCTGGCCGATCGGCATGGGTCGCGCACTGGCCGGCATCTACCACCTGCTCGAAGACCGCATCTACGTGTACCAGGCGGGCGAGAAGGGCCGCGCGGGCACCAATGAAATCATCGAGGGGATCGACAGTCCCGAGGCGACCGAGTTCCTCGGCGACCGCGCGCAGGCATACCGCGACGAAGTCGAGTTCGTGCGGGGCGCGTCGCACACCTTCGATCTCGCGGAGTATCGCGCAGGCCGGCAGACGCCGGTGTTCTTCGGGTCGGCGATCAACAACTTCGGCGTCACCGAGCTGCTCGCCGCGTTCGTCGAGATCGCGCCGGCCCCGCAGCAGCGCGAGACCACGACCCGCATGGTCGATCCGCACGAGGACGCCCTCACGGGCTTCGTCTTCAAGATCCAGGCGAACATGGATCCGGGCCATCGCGACCGCATCGCGTTCCTGCGCATCTGTTCCGGCCGTTATCGCAAGGGCATGCGGCTCTTCCACGTGCGCCACGGCAAGGAAATCCGCGTCGGCGACGCGGTGACGTTCCTCGCCGCCGACCGGCAGCACACCGACGAGGCCTACGCCGGCGACATCATCGGCCTGCACAACCACGGCACGATCAACATCGGCGACACGCTTACCGAAGGCGAGAAGGTCATGTTCACGGGCATCCCGAACTTCGCGCCGGAGCTGTTCCGTCGCGTCGTGCTGAGGGACCCGCTACGCATGAAGGCGCTGCAGAAGGGCCTCGACCAGCTGTGCGAGGAGGGCGCCACGCAACTGTTCCGGCCGCTGCGCAACAACGACCTGATCCTGGGCGCCGTCGGCCAGCTGCAGTTCGACGTCGTGGCGTTCCGCCTGCAGGACGAGTACTCGGTGCAGGCCAGCTGGGATGCCATCGGTGTCTACACGGCACGCTGGGTGTACTGCCAGGATCCGAAGAAGCTCGCGGAGTTCCGCAGCAAGGCGCACGACAATCTCGCGCTCGATCACTCCGGCGCGCTGGTCTATCTCGCGCCGACCCGCGTCAACCTGCAGCTGACGCTGGAGCGCTGGCCCGACATCACCTTCCGTGAAACGCGCGAACACCTGGCGAGCGCTGCGTGAGCGAGGAGTGAGCAGCAAGGCCGTCCTGCGCCGCCGGCCCGTCCTGTCCTGGGCGCTTTACGACTGGGCCAATTCCGCGTTCGCCTGCACGGTCATGGCCGGTTTCTTCCCGGTCTTTTTCAAGCAGTACTGGAACGCAGGCGTCGTCGCCACCGAGAGCACGTTCCGGCTCGGCGTCACCAGCGGCATCGCGAGCCTGATCGTCGCGTTGCTGGCGCCCGTGCTCGGCGCGATCGCAGACCGCAGCAGCTCGCGTGTGCGGCTGCTGATGATGTGCACGATTCTCGGCGCCGCCGCCACAGCCGGGCTCGCATTGGTCTCGCAGGGCCACTGGCTGGGCGCGGCTGCGCTCTACATCGCCGCCTCGCTCGGGTTCTGGGGCGGCATCGTCTTCAACGATTCACTGCTGTTGCACGTGGCGGAACCCGCCGAATACGACGTCGTTTCGGGGTTCGGCTATGCGCTGGGCTACCTCGGCGGCGGGCTGCTGTTTGCCGTGAACGTGCTGATGACGCTGCAGCCCGCGCTGTTCGGTCTCGCCGACGCGGGCGAGGCCGTGCGCCTGTCGTTCGTCATGACGGGCATCTGGTGGTTCGTGTTCGCGCTGCCGTGCGTGTTCTTCGTGCGCGAGAGGGTCTCGGAGCGGGCGGCCGTCGGGGCCCGTGAAGCCGTGCGGCTCGGCCTGCGCGAGTTGCGCACGACGCTCGGCGAGATTCGCCGTTACAAGCCGCTGATGCTGTTCCTCGTCGCGTACGTCCTGTACATCGACGGCGTCAACACGATCATCAAGATGGCCGTCGACTACGGCATCTCGCTCGGCCTGGACCAGGGCGGCCTGATCAAGGCGCTGCTGCTCACGCAGTTCGTGGGCTTCCCCGCGGCGCTCGCCTACGGCTGGCTCGGGCGGCGGATCGGCGCGCTCAACGGCATCTTCATCGCGCTCGCCGTGTACGTCGGCGCCACGTGCTTCGCGTATTTCGTCGACGACGTGGCGGACTTCTTCCTGCTCGCCGTCGTGATCGGCCTGGTGCAGGGCGGCATCCAGTCCTTGAGCCGCAGTTACTACGGACGGCTGGTGCCCGAGGGCAAGTCGTCGGAGTTCTTCGGCTTCTACAACATGATGGGCAAGGCCTCGGCGATCGTGGGTCCGATACTCGTGGGCGTGACTGCCGCGGTCACGCACGATCAACGCCTGTCGATCCTCTCGATACTATTGCTGTTCATCAGTGGCGGCTGGGTGCTGACGATTGCGGCGCGCAGCGCCCAGGCCGACGCAAGGCTTTCGCGCTAGGCCGCCCTGACTTTCTGCCAGGCTCGGGAACCGAATCCTGTTGGTCGGAGGACGGAACCGGGGTACAAAGCAGACATTCGCGCAGGCGCAAAATCGGCCACAGAAGCAGCCACAGAGCTCAGGTACCAAGAGCCGTCGTTCCGTAC
>JBAVJR010000222.1:0-2409 GCA_049687855.1 Steroidobacteraceae bacterium
CAGACGTCCTTGATGTGCTCGTGCACACCGAAGATCTCCTGCACGACCAGCACGACCGGGAAGTGCTTGCCCTTGGCGGGCATGGCGCGATATGCAGGGATTTCGCCGTCCGCGACCGGAATGCGCAGCTCGCCGGCTTCGAGGCCTTCTGCGCTGGTCGTGATCGTCCCGGCGGAGACAGGTTGCACTGCAAGCGCGAAACCCGTCGCGAGGGACGTGAGCAGCACCTGGCGCCGCGTCAGTGAGCGCGTGCCGAGCAGGGAATCGAGGTCGGCACTGGTCCATTGATCGTGCATCTGCGTGTTCCTCCTGGTCGTCTGGTCAGCTTGGCTCGACTCCGGGCTGGTAAGGCTCGGTTTCCGCCGCAATGGCCTGCGCCACTTCGGGCGGCACGACATAACGCGTGAAATCTTCAGGCATCCGCTTCGCGCGCCCCGTCTGCAGGTCGATGCAGACGTAGTGGATCAGCGCACGCAGCAACGTTTCGCCGTCGGACTTCCTGCGGATCTGGAATCGTCGCTCGATGCGCAACCTGCAGTCATTGCGGACCGGCCACGTCGCGACTTCGATCTGGTCGCCTTCGAGCGCGGCACCGATGTAATTGATCTGCGTGCGCCATACCGCCATGCCGCGGTTGAGCGACCGGCACAGCTCCGGGCTGATGCCGCGCGCGATCGAATGCGCCCAGGCGCAGTCGTCGAGCCACGCGACGTAGACTGCGTTGTTGACGTGGCCGTAACCGTCGATCTCGTTGTGGACGGCGATGCGCTCGTGGATGAACGGCGACGGCAGGTCCCACTTCATTGCGGGGGGCCTCCCGCGGCTGGGCCAGGACCGTGACCGGGCGACATCGTGTCGAGCCTTGCGTCCTTCTCGGCCCAGAGCACGCCCAGCCATTCCTTGAATCGCGCGCGCAGCCTGGAATCCTGCGCGTAGTCACCTTGCGCAACCCAGGTCTCGACCGGCCGCTTCAGGACGTGCATGCGCACGGGCCCAAGCCGGCCGCAGCACAGGTCCCACAACGTCGGGCTCGGTTCGCCGTACGCAATGGTGACGTCCAGCACCGAGTGCAGCATGCCGCCCATCGCCGCGAGCACGAACGCCACGCCCCCCGGGCGCGGCCGCAGCAGGTGGCGGAACGGTGACTTGGTCGCCTTGTGCTTCGCCGCCGTGTAGCGCGTGCCCTCGACGAAATTCATCACCGACGTCGGCAGCAGCGCGAAACGTTCGCAGGCCTTGCGCGTCGCATCGAGGTCCTCTCCGCGGGCCTCCGGGTGCTGCTGCAGGTACGCCGCCGAGTGGCGCTTCATGAACGGGAAGTCGAGCGCCCACCACGCCAGCCCGAGGAACGGCACCCAGATCAGTTCCTGCTTGAGGAAGAACTTCAGGAACGGGATGCGGCGGTTGAACGCTTGCTGCAGCACCAGGATGTCGACCCATGACTGGTGGTTCGACAGCACGAGGTACCAGCTGCGGGGATCGAGACCTGCGACGCCGTCGACCGCGAGCCGCAGCACGCCCATCAGGCTGAAGATCGCGCCGTTGCAGCTGATCCACGCCTGGGCGATCCAGACCATGAGTGCGCTCGTCCAGCGGCGCCATGCGGCAAGCGGGATCAGCAGCTTTGCGAGCGCGACGACCAGCAGGATCGGCACCCAGAACACGACGTTCACCGCCATCAGCGAAATGGTGATGACGCCCTTCAGTGTCGAACCACGCCGTGTCTGCACGTTCTGCCGATCCTCACCGCCCCCGCGGTGTGCGATTATGCCCCGGTCAACGCTCTGGAGCATGCCATGTCGCTCGAGTTGTCGGCCCTCGAAGCGAGGGTCGTCGGTTGCCTGATCGAAAAGCAGATCGCGACCCCCGACCAGTACCCCCTGTCGTTGAATGCGCTGGTCAACGCCTGCAACCAGAAAAGCAACCGCGACCCGGTCATGAACCTCGAAGAACGCGAGGTCCAGCCTGTCGTGGACGCGCTCATCCGCAAGCAGATCGTGCTGGAAAAGTCCGGGTTCGGCAGCCGCGTACCGAAGTATCACCAGCTGTTCTGCAATACGCAGTTCGGCAGCCTGAAGTTTTCCCCCGCCCAGACGGCCATCGTCTGCGAACTGCTGCTGCGTGGCCCGCAGACGCCCGGCGAACTGCGCACCCACGCTGGGCGGCTGGCGACCGTCAGCGGCCTCGACGAGGTGGAAAACGCCCTCGAGGATCTCGAGACGCGCCCTGCAGGCCCGTTCGTCGTGAAGCTGCCGCGGGAAACGGGTCGGCGCGAATCGCGTTATGCACAGCTCTTCACGGGCCAGATCGACATCGCCGCGCTGGAGGCTGCGCAGGCGTCCATGCCATCCATGCCTGGAGCACGGCCGGGCGACCCGTCGCTCGCCGCACGCGTCGCAGCGCTTGAAG
>JBAVJR010000223.1:0-4933 GCA_049687855.1 Steroidobacteraceae bacterium
AGCCAGCGAACGAATACCTTCGTTCGCGAGCTCATCGGCCCGCTCGTTGCCGGGATGCCCGGTGTGGCCCCGGACCCAGTGCCAGTGCACTTCGTGGCGTCCGATCTGCTCTTCGAGCAACAACCAGAGGTCCGCGTTCTTGACAGGCTTCCTGTCGGCGGTCTTCCAGCCCCGCTTCTTCCACTGCGGCAGCCACTCCGTGATGCCGAGCCGCACGTACTGGGAATCGGTATAAAGCTGCACGACGCAGCGACGCTTCAGCGCTGCCAGCGCTTCGATCGCCGCGGTGAGTTCCATGCGGTTGTTGGTCGTGTGTGGTTCGCCGCCGTGGAGTTCCTTGCGGTGCTTGCCGGTTTCGAGCAGCGCGCCCCACCCTCCCGGACCCGGGTTCCCCTTGCAGGCCCCGTCCGTATGCACGATGACTTCGGACGTGCTCACGCCGCCTGTCTCGTCGTCGGCTCAGGGGCGCTGCCCACGAGCACCGTCCGCTGTGTCCAGGCCGGCCTGATCGGCGTGATCGAGCGCACGCGCTTGCGTGCCTTGAGCAGATAAGCGCCAGCCAGCGGCGATGCGATGATCGGACCGCGTCGTTCCAGCCAGCTGTCCTCGTGCAAGCCGAACATGCGCTGCGTCCAGGGTGGCGCGAACAGGTAGCGCCGCGTGGAGACGACCTCGAATCCGAGCAGGCTGAGCCAGTCTCGCGTGCGGTGTTCGCTCATCATGCGCACCGCATGCGGTGGGAAGCGGCCAGGCGACGCGAAGTGGTGACGGACACCCCAGGCGCCCCACGGGTTGAAAGCGCAGATGACCAGGTTGCCCTCGCCGACCAGGACACGGTCGACCTCGCGCAGCAATTCGTGCGGGCGCGGCGCATGCTCGAGCGTGTGCGGCAGCAGCACGGCTTCGACCGAATTGGTGGCGATCGGCAGCGCGTCGAAGTGAGCACGGATCGCGCCGGGACCGTGCGCATCGGGCGCGATGCAGCTTCGGTGCTGCGTCCGGGCCGCTGCGCAGAGCCGCGCCGGATCGCCCCAGCAACCGATCTGCAGCAGCTCGAAGCCGACGACGTCCGCCATCTCGTCCTGCAACAGCCGCGTTTCGAGCGCGAGCACGGCCGCCCCGAGCGGGGATTCGAGCCATCGGTCTGCGACAGGGTTCGCGGTCATGGCCGCAAGGATAGCCGTAAGTCCCTGCCGGACGTCGAAAAAACGTGGCCTGTCATATGGAATTTTCCGCCCCGAAGGGCTCTAATACGCGCGCCCGGACTCATTGGGCCCCGGACGAAGAAGGAGTCCCCAGCAGCATGCTGCAAGTGAGCCCGGTACGGGCGTTCTCGGACAACTACATCTGGCTGATCCGCGCGCCGGCCGACCCGGCCGCCACCGTGGTAGTCGATCCGGGTGACGACCGCCCCGTGGAACAGGCATTGCAGGTGCAGGGACTGCGGCTCGGCGCGATTCTAGTCACGCATTACCACGCCGATCATGTCGGCGGAGTCGGGGCACTGGCAGCTCGGCATGGCGCACCGGTTTTCGGGCCAGCGCGTGAGCAGATGCCCTGCGCCGCGCAGGCCCTGGACGATGGAGACAAGGCTTCACTTGAAAACCTCGGGCTCGAGTTCAACGTGATGGCGGTCCCTGGGCACACGCTCGGACACATTGCCTATACCGGCCACGGCACGCTGTTCTGCGGCGACACGCTGTTCAGCGCCGGCTGCGGCCGCCTGTTCGAAGGCACGCCTGGCCAGATGCTCGCGTCACTCGACCGGCTCGCCGCCCTGCCCGACGCCACACGCGTCTTCTGCGCACACGAATACACGCTCTCGAACCTCAGGTTTGCAGCCGCCGTCGAGCCCGGCAATGGCCACGTTCGCGACACGCTGGGCGACGTGCAGCAGCGCCGCGACCGCGACGAAATCACGCTGCCGTCCACGCTCGGACGCGAGCGCCTCATCAACCCTTTCCTGCGCAGCCGCGATCCTGCGGTGCGAGCCGCGGCTGAACGACATGCGGGTCACCCGCTGCCCGAGGCCGTCGACGTGTTCGCCGAAGTGCGGCGCTGGAAAGACGGATTCCGTTGAGCCGACATGACACGAACCAAAACACATCCGTCCTGGCTCGCCGTCGTCGCAGCGGCCGCGCTGCTCGCCGGGTGCGCCACGACCGACTCGACCTACTCGAGCCTGCCGTCTGCGCCGGATCATCCCGGCCCGAAGGCGCCAATGGACCGGGCGACGGTCACGATCCCGGGCAGTTTCGATACGAGTCGCGAAGTGCCGCACATGGAGCCCGGGCAGTATGCCGATCTGCTCGACCGTATCCGCGACGGTTACGCCCTGCCGGACGTCGCGCATTACGCGGTCGACCGCGAGGTCGAACTCTACCGGAAGAGCCCCGAGTTTCTCGACCGCACGTTCAAGCGCGGCGCACGGTACCTGTACTACATCGTGCAGGAACTCGAGAAGCGCAACCTGCCACTCGAACTCGCGCTGCTACCGGTCGTCGAAAGCGCGTTCAATCCGGTCGCCTATTCACGCAGCCGCGCCTCGGGCCTGTGGCAGTTCATCCCATCCTCGGGCAAGCACTACGGCCTCGAGCAGAACTGGTGGATCGACGAGCGACGCGACGTCATCGAAGCCACGGGTGCCGCGCTCACGTACCTGCAGTACCTCAACAGCTATTTCGCAGGCGACTGGTACTTGGCGATTGCGGCGTACAACGGTGGCGAGGGCACTGTCAGCGGCGCAGTGCGCCGCAATCAGTCGGCAGGGCTGCCGACAGACTTCTTTAGCCTCAACCTGCGTTCCGAAACCCGCGACTACGTGCCGAAGCTGCTCGCCATCAGCCGCATCGTGCGCAACCCGGAAGCCTACGGCCTGTCGTTTGCGCCAATTCCGAACCAGCCGTTCTTCGAAGCCGTCGATCCGGGCAGGCAGGTGCACCTCGAGCAGGCGGCGCAGCTTGCCGGCATCACTCGCGAAGACATGTTCGCGCTGAATCCCGGCTACAACCGCATGACGACGCCTCCCAGCGGCCCGCATCGCCTGCTGCTGCCGATCCCGAACGCGCAGACGTACCGCCAGGCGCTGCTCGATCAGTCGCTCATCGACCAGGGCAGCGTCGCCGTCGTCGCTGTCGAGCCACCCCCGGAAGTTCGCCACAAGGTCCGCCGTGGCGAGACCGTCAGTGCGATCGCCCGCCAGTACGGCGTACCGATGCTGGCCATACAGCAGGCCAATGACATCCGCGGGTCGGTGATCCACCCGGGCGACTCGCTGCTGATTCCGGCCGCGTATGCCGGCTCGACTGCGACGCTGGCCGCACTGGCCGCGCCGCGTGACGACATCACGGCCCAGTTGCCGGAACACCAGAAACCCGCAGCCCCGCGGAAGCCCAAGGTGCACGTCGTGAAGTCGGGCGACTCGTTGTGGAGCGTGGCGCGCAAGTACGATGTCTCGGTGCCTGCCCTCGCCTCCGCCAACGGGCTGTCGAGCAAGGCGGGCCTCGTCCCTGGCGCGCGACTGGAAATCCCGGGCCCGGGCGGCGCCGCCAGCGGCACGAAGGAATCGAGCCGCGTTACCTACAAGGTCAAACGCGGCGACACGCTCTCCGAGATCGCCGACCGCTTCGACGTGAGCGTGCGCGAGCTCATGACCTGGAACCGCCTGCGGCAATCGTCGTCGCTGCGCGCGGGCCAGCGTCTCGTCGTCTATACCGACTCAAGCCGGCAAACCGGAGGCTGAAGATCGTGGGATTCCTGACAGGCAAGCGGGCCCTCATCGTGGGGCTCGCCTCGGAGCGTTCGATCGCCCACGGCATCGCAGCGGCGATGCACCGGGAGGGCGCAGAGCTCGCGTTCACTTACCAGAATGACCGGCTCAAGGATCGCGTGCTCGAGATGGCGCAGGCCTTCGGTGCGGCGATCACGCTGCCGATGGACGTCGCCTCCGACGCCGAGATCGACGCCGCGTTCGCGGGTATCCGCGAAGTCTGGGACTCGCTCGACATCATCGTGCACTCGGTTGCTTTCGCGCCGCGTGAAGAACTCGCCGGCACGTTCGTCGACAGCACGACGCGCGAAGGCTTCCGGATTGCGCACGAGATTTCGAGCTACAGCCTCACCGCGCTGGCAAAGGCCGGCAAGCCGATGATGCAGGGGCGCGCCGGCGCGATCATCACGCTGTCGTACCTGGGCGCCGTGCGTTCGATCCCCAGCTACAACGTGATGGGTCTCGCCAAGGCGAGCCTCGAGGCTAACGTGCGCTTCCTGGCGGCCGATCTCGGCCCACAGGGCATCCGCGTGAATGCCATCTCGGCGGGACCGATCAAGACGCTGGCAGCGGCTGGCGTGAGCGGCTTCCGCAAGATGCTGACGCAGGTGGCCGCCGCCACTCCCCTGCGCCGCAACGTGACGACCGATGAAGTCGGCAATGTGGCTGCGTTCCTCTGCTCGGACCTAGCATCGGGTATCACGGGCGAAGTGATTTATGTCGATGCGGGCTACAGCCATGTCGGGATGTCCTTTGGGGAAACGTAGGCGAAAACTGGCCGATAGCACCGGCCGCTTTGGAAACCGAGTCCTCGGGCTGCTGACTCTCTTCGGCTCTTTTGCGATCGCCGGATGTGGTTCCGGTGGGAATACACCCTCCCCGCGTTCTACCGAGCCACCTGCGACTTCGGCTTGCCAGACCGACGGCGCCGCAATTGAACCGCGATGCGTGATCTTGCTTGCACCGGCGCTGCCGAATGCGCTGGAA
The DNA here is from genome assembly GCA_049687855.1 of Steroidobacteraceae bacterium. Lineage (GTDB taxonomy): Bacteria > Pseudomonadota > Gammaproteobacteria > Steroidobacterales > Steroidobacteraceae > RPQJ01. Next base: position 4,757 of record JBAVJR010000223.1, read on the forward strand.
AAGTTCCTGTCGGGCGCGTTCTCTGAACGCCGCAGATTCGATTTCGCCAACCTCGGCTACGACGCCCGGGCATACCCCAGCGAGGCCGCCGTCGTTTTCTGGTCTGGATACAATCTGACCAATGATCCTGAGTACTTGCGTGCGGGACGAGACCAGCTGGCGTACGCTGCAACGCTC
>JBAVJR010000224.1:0-2129 GCA_049687855.1 Steroidobacteraceae bacterium
GGTTACTCGCGTGGCTGGACGGGAATCTGCTGGCCGACGGCGCTGGTGGCGGACGTCGTCGTCGTTGGCGTGACGATGCGCGCACTGTCGCCAGAACACCTCGACGCGCACCGCGTCGCCTCCATGCTGCAGTGGTCACTGCTCGCCGCCTACTTCTTCAGCGTCGCGATCCGGACGCTCATCCGTGGTCGCAACGTCGCCCTGTTCGAGGTCGTGCAAGTAGCGGCCGCGCTTGTCATCGCGTTCGTCGGGACCAGCGTCCTGACGCAGGCAACCGGGGTACTGCCTGCGGCCATCGGGGTGATCAGCCTGGCCATCGGGGCGGCGTGCTACTTCGTGACTTTCGCATTCATCGAAGGACGCGAGGACCTCGAGCGCAACCTGTATTTCTACTCGACGCTCGCGCTCATGCTGGTCCTCGCCGGCTTCGCGCTCGCGGTTCGCGAGCACTGGGTCGCCGTGGTATTCGCAGCGCTCGGGGTGGTTGCCGCCGTACTGTGGTCGCGCACCGGGCGCCTCTACCAGCTGCTCCATGGCGCGGTCTACGTCGTCGCGGCGGGCTTCCTGTCCGAGGCGCTGCAATACGGTGCCTGGGCGCTGGCGGCCAGTCCCGTCGGGCCCTGGCTGCTGCCAAGCGCCGTGATGCTCGTCATGCTGGTTGCGGGCGCGCTGTCGGCGTGGTTCGCAGCGGCGCGTCCTGTGTCCGAGGGCGGCGTGCTCGTCAGCGGGCTCAGGCTCGTCATCGTCGTGGCCTGCGTCTGGGTGGCCTGTGGTGCGGTCATTGGCGCGCTGGCGCCAGCCGTAGCCGGGCTCGCCGATCGCAGCGCGGACCTCGGCGCGCTCGCCACGTTGCGCACCGCCGTGCTCGCCGTGGCTGTGCTGGCGATCGCGTGGGCCAGCCGTCAGGCGAAGTTCCGCGAGTGGGCGTGGCTGGTCTACCCGCTGCTGGTCGTGATCGGCCTGAAGATGGTTGTGCAGGATTTCAAGTTCTCACGGCCCGCGACACTGTTCATCGCGCTGGCCCTCTACGGTGCTGCGCTCATCGTCGCGCCGCGCCTGCGCAAGGGCGGCGACCAGGTCCGCGTGACCGCGCGCACATCGCAAGCAATCGGGGGATGATCCGTGAAATTACCTGAGCAGGTGACGCGTCTCGGTATCGTCATCGCAGTCATCGTGGCGGTCGTCCTGTTGCTGCGCCTGGTGATCCTGCCGGAGACGCTGTTCTCCGCACGACCGCACCAGGCGGCCGCAGCCGAACGGGAGATGGCAAAGCCGCTGCGCCACGCCGGCGTCGCGGTGTGCCGGGAGTGCCACGCGGAGCAGTTCGAGCTCAAGTACGGCGGCAAGCACCGCAACATAGGTTGCGAGAATTGCCATGGTCCCGCGGCGAGCCATGCTGCGGACGAGAACGCCGCGAAGCCCCCGCTGCCGCGCGAGCGGGAAGCCTGCCTCGCCTGCCACGGCTACGATTCTTCGCGACCTAACGGCTTCCCGCAGGTCGATCCGCTCGAGCACAGGCCGCGCAAGAAGTGCGTTTCCTGCCACGATCCACACGATCCGGTGCCGCCGAAGGCGCCGACGGAATGCACGGGTTGTCACGGTCGCATCGAGCGCACGAAGGCCATGTCCTCGCACGCGCTGCTGCCTTGCGCGAGCTGTCACTCAGTCGACGAGCGGCACATGACGGAGCCGCGCCTGGCCCTGCCGACCAAGCCTGACAGCCGTGAAGTCTGCGGGCGATGCCACGTGCCCGGCGCGACCGATCCGGCGGCGTCGAAAGCCACCGTCGACCTGGCTGCGCACGGCGGCACGTACGTCTGCTGGGAGTGCCATTACGCTCATCTGCCCGAGGGACGGAAATGAACAAGCGCGAGTTCCTCAAGGACGCGATCCTCTTCTTCCCGGCTGCGGCAGCGCTGCAGGCTCTTGCGCCCGCGGTCGCAGGGAAAGCGGAGCCCGCGAAGGCGCCTACGGACTACGATGCCACGAGGCACTGGTACGGCATGGGCATCGACGTCGATAAGTGCATCGGCTGCAATCGCTGCGTCGAGGCCTGCAAGGTGGAGAACAATGTTCCCGACGAGCCGTTCTTCTTCCGCACCTGGATCGAGCGCTACCAGATTCACGAG
>JBAVJR010000225.1:0-6785 GCA_049687855.1 Steroidobacteraceae bacterium
GTTGGACAGGTCCAGTTCCACCGCGATGGGAACGGCCGACGTTCTGTACGAACCGGGCAAACGCATTCGTGACGTCTACTTCCCCACCGGCGGATCCGTTTCGCTGATCACCACACTGCAGGGACACGGTCAGTTCCAGGTGGGACTGGTCGGCGACGAAGGCATGCTGGGCACCTCCCTGGTACTGGGCGTGGCCATCGCGCCGTCACTCGCGCTCGTGCAGGACGCCGGGATGGCCTGGCAAATCGACGTCGCCGCCTTTCGCGAGGAACTCGAGCGCAGCGCCGCGCTGCGGGTCCACCTGCAGCGCTACGTTCACGTCGTCATGTGCCAGTCGGCGCAGACGGTCGCCTGCACACGGTTCCACGTCGTCGAGGCACGGCTGGCGCGCTGGCTGCTGATGACCCGGGACCGCGCGCACTCGGACCACTTCCATTCGACCCACGCGTCGCTGGCGTCCATCCTCGGCGTGCGCCGCGCTGGAGTGACTCATGCAGCCGGCTCCCTGCAGCAGCAGAGGCTCATCCATTACAGCCGCGGCGACATCACGGTCCTGGATCGTCGCGGACTCGAAGCCTCCGCCTGCGCGTGCTACGGGGCGAACCAGGATACCTACGCGCGCATCATGAATTGATCGCGTCCAGGTGCCGCCCGACACGGTTCGCCTTGCGCCTGGGCCACGTACCATGGCGTACAGATGCCCCCGCATTGGTGTAACCTGAAATCCTGCCAAGCCGTGGATGGTCGCCATGACGGACGCCACCGCCCCGCCAAGACAACACCTTCCCGAGCAGAACCACCTGCTGGCTGCGCTCTTGCCCGAAGAACGCGAGCGCGTCTTCCCGCACCTGCGACTCGTCTCGATGCCGCTCGGCAAGGTGCTGTACGAATCCGGCGACCCCCTCGAATACGTCTACTTCCCGACCGACTCCATCGTCTCGCTGCTGTACGTGCTGGAAAGCGGCGCATCGGCAGAGATCTCGGTCGTCGGCCACGAGGGCCTCATCGGCATCGCGCTGTTCATGGGGGGCGGCACCACGCCCAGCCGTGCGATCGTGCAGAGCGCCGGTCACGCCTACCGGCTGGCCGGGCAGAAACTGAAGGATGAGTTCCACCGCAACGGCGGCCTGCAACTCCTGCTGCTGCGCTATACGCAGGCGCTGATCACGCAGATGGCGCAGACCGCAGTGTGCAATCGGCACCATTCGGTCGATCAGCAACTCTGTCGCTGGCTGCTGTTGTCGTTGGATCGGCTGCGATCCAACAAGCTGGTCATGACACAGGAGCTCATCGCCAACATGCTCGGCGTCCGCCGCGAAGGCGTCACGGATGCGGCCGGCAAGCTGCAGAAAATCGGCGCCATCAGTTACAGCCGCGGACGGATCACCGTGCTCGACCGGCCGCGGCTCGAGCAGCTGTGCTGCGAGTGCTATTCTGTCGTCAAGCGCGAAACGGATCGCATCGAAGGCATGGCCTCGAACCGCGGCGCCTGACGACGCGCCTGCTCACGCGGCAAGCACTTCTTCGACGATCCAGTCCACACCGGGCTCTTGATGAACAGGTAAGCAGATGCTCCATTCAGCCCTGACTCGCAGACTCACCGGCCTGGTCCTGGCGGCGGCGCTCCAGCTGGCCGTACCCGCCCACGCGGCCGGCAGCTACGACGACCTCGTCGGACTCTTCCGCGAATGGCAGGCCTTCGAACGTCCGGCGCTGCGCGACGGCGCGCCCGACTACACCGCACCCACGCTGGCTCGCAAGCACGGCGGGCTGCGTGACTACCAGTCGCGGCTGGCTGCGCTCGATCCGGCCGCGTGGACGCGGGAACAGCGCATCGATTACGAACTCGTGCGCGCCCAGATGAACGGCCTCGACTTCGACCTGCGGGTGCTGCAGCCGTGGGCGCGCGATCCGGCGTATTACCAGACGGTCTGGACGGAGATGAGCGACACGCCCGAGCACGAGGGGCCCGCGCACCACGGCCTGGTCGAGCTCTGGACGTATTCGTTTCCCTTGTCGCGCGCCGATGAGCAGAAGCTGGCCCGCGGACTGCGAGTCGTGCCGCCGCTGCTGACGCAGGCGCGTGGCAACCTGACCGGCAACGCCCGCGACCTCTGGCTGACGGGCATCGGCACGATGCAGGGACAGGTCGAGAGCCTGGATGATCTCGCCGCCAGGACGAAGTCCTCGGGAGCCGAGCTGCGACGGTCGATCGCGGACGCGAGGCAGGCCACCGTCGAATTCGTCGCCTGGTTGCAGGCGCAGGCACCGTCGAAGACCGGCCCGTCGGGCGTCGGCAAGGCAGCCTATGAATGGAACCTGCGGCACGTGCATCTCGTCCCGATGACGTGGGACGACGAGGTGATGCTGCTGAAGCGCGAGCTGGCGCGCGCGCACGCATCGCTGAAGCTGGAAGAGCAGCGCAATCGCGCGCTGCCGCAGCTCACGGCGGCTTCGAGCCCGGAAGAATGGGACCGGCGCGCCAACGCCGCCGTGACCAAGTACCTGGCGTGGCTGAAGTCCCGGGACATCCTGCGCGTCGACGACTACCTCGACCCGGCGCTGCGCGAGCGCATCGGCCCGTATTCGCCGCTCGAGACGCGCAATTTCTTCAGCATCGCGAGCCACTACGAACCGATCACGCTGTTCGCCCATTTCCAGCACTGGTTCGACCACGCGTGGCTCAAGCACGCTCCCAACCCGAGCCCGATCCGTCGCGCAGCCTGGCTGAACAACGTCTGGGACAGCCGCGCGGAAGGCACGGCGACGGCGATGGAGGAAATCATCCTGCACGCCGGCTACTACGACGACAATCCGCGCGCACGGGAGATCGTCTGGATCATGCTCGCGCAGCGCTGCGCGCGCGGGCTCGCCTCGCTCTACGCGCAGGCGAACCTGTTCGACCTGCAGCAGGCCAAGGCCTTCCAGGTGGAGTGGACGCCGCGGGGATGGATGCGTCCGGACCTGGACCTGCTGGGGTTCGAGCAGCAGCTGTACCTGCGGCAACCCGGCTACGGCACGAGCTACGTGACCGGCAAACACCTCGTCGACGAACTGATCAAGGACCGTTCGCACCAGCTCGGCGACGCCTTCACGCTGCGCGGCTTCTTCGACGAATACAATGCCGCCGGGATGATGCCGGTCTCGCTGATTCACTGGCAGTTGACCGGCGACGCGAGCCAGGTGCCTGCGCCGCCCGCCTCCAACTGATTCAGGACCAGCGCGGCTGCGTGTCGCGAGTCCCGCGGCGTCAGGCAGTCTCGACGAACACGCGCATCGCAACGCCGCGGTCGCTCCATACCTTGGCCGCATCCGCAAGGATCGACCGGGCCGTATCGAACGCCTCGGGCGACGCGGCCCGCAGTTCGGCGGCATGGCGCAGCACGATCACGCAGCCGCGCGCCCGGCGCACACTCGCGAGGTCGATGAGGCAATCGAAGAACGCGTCCCAGTTCTGGCCGAACCAGCTCGGAAACCGCAGCACGCCGGCGCACTGCTCGAGCAGCTGCGTCTTGTCGATGCACTTGCCGAGTTCGACCACGTAGCACGGCCAGTCGAGCGACGACGCGAGCAGTTCGAGGCCGCGGATGGCGTCATCGGTCAGTGCGACGTCGCGCACGAACTCGGTCATGGGTGCGGCACCTCGATCCGGCGAAAGCTGCGGTAGTGATCGTCCGTGTAATAGAACTCGACCGGCGGGTTGCCCCCGCTCACGATGCGGCGGGCGCCGCGGTCGGAAGACCCCGGCGTTCGCACCGTGTACTCACGATAGTACCCGGAGGGCCGCGCGGGCAGTCGTTTCTCGCGATTCTGGAAATGCGCGCCATCACGGTCATAGGGAAACGGTCCGTCGGCTTCGATGAGCCGCAATGTCTGCCACGCCTCGGCAGGAAGCCCGCCGACGCCGGGCTGCGAGGCAGTGGAGCCCCAGCCCGACGCCCCCTGCGGTTCGGTGCCCGCCCCGGGCGGGGTCTCGCGCGACAACCAGCCACTGGCCGCCGCGACGGCGAGCCCGGCCAACAGGGCAATGCGAATCCAGCGCATGGTTTGAACTTGCCGCTCGCAGCGTATGGAACGCGCAGATTACCCTGCCGTCTGCTGCGTCGAAAGCGCCGCCTGGCAGCCGCGCCCGGGCGCACCTCACTGGCGCATCAGCGTGCTCTTGCCGAACAGCGAGCCGATCAGGTCCACCGCGACCTCGGCCGTGCGATTGCGGATGTCGAAGGCAGGATTGAGTTCGGCGATGTCGAGCGACGCGAGCCGGCCCGTGTCGGCCACCATTTCCATGCAGAGCTGCGCCTCGCGGTAGGTCGGGCCACCAGCCACCGTCGTGCCCACGCCCGGCGCGATGCCGGGATCCAGGAAATCGACGTCGAGACTCACGTGCACGTGGGTGTCGTCGTCGACGCCGAGCAGGGCCTGCTCCAGCGTGTGCCGCATCCCGATCTCGTCGATGTAGCGCATGTCGAAGACTTCGATGCCCACTTCGTGCACGAAGCGCTTTTCGCCGGCGTCGACGCTGCGAATGCCGATCTGCCGCAGCTGGGCAGGATCGATCGCCGGCACGCGGCCGCCGATCGACACCAGTTCCGGCGGACCATGACCGCACAGGCAGGCGACCGGCATGCCGTGCACGTTGCCGCTCGGCGTCAAGACATTGGTGTTGAAGTCGGCGTGCGCATCGAACCAGAGCACGCGCAATTTGCGCCCGGTGTCGCGGCAGTGCTTCGCGGCGGCACTGATCGAACCGATCGCGAGGCTGTGATCGCCGCCGAGCAGCACCGGCAGCCGCCCCGCGGCGAGCTCTGCGTGCACGGCCGCGTGCACCAGCCGATTCCACTCGGTCACTTCACGCAGATGACGGTAACCGCCATCCGGGGGCTGCCAGGGATTCGGCGGGCCACTCAGGTTGCCGCGGTCGACCACCACGAGACCCTGCGCTTCGAGCACGGCCTGCAGTTGCGCAACGCGCAGCGCTTCCGGGCCCATCGAGGCGCCGCGCGCGCCCGCGCCGACATCAGTGGGCGCGCCGATCAGCGCGATGGTGCCGGTCATGGCCTCCCCTCAGGCCGTCTTGCTCTTGCGCGGCCGTGCGATGCCACGCTGACCCGCCAGCGTCCCGCCGAACAGGTCCTTCGGGTCGTCGAGTACCGGCACCAGGTCGAGTTCGCGGCGGCCGAGCCGCTGCCGCGAGATGAGTGCGTGCAGGAACCGCAGTGACGAGTAGTCCTCGAGCGCGAATCCGACGGAATCGAACAGCGTGATCTCGGAGTCCGAGCAGCGCGCCAGTGTTTCACCGCGCAACACCTGCGCGAGCTCGATCACCGGGTAGTCGGCGGGCATCTGCTGGATTTCGCCCTCGATCCGCGATTGCGGCTCGTACTCGACCACGACGCGCATGCCCGGCATCCGCAGGATGTCCGGATGCAGCTCCGTCTTGCCCGGGCAGTCGCCGCCGACGCCGTTGATGTGCATGCCGGGCGTGATCATGGGCGGCGTCAGGATGACCGCCTTGCGCTTGTCCGCCGTGACGGTGGTGACGATGTCCGCGCCCTTGCAGGCCTCGGCCGCAGAATGCGTCCGCACCACCTGCAGGTCTGCCAGCTCCGGCATCGCGGCGAGGTTACGCATGAGCTTGGCCGTGGCCTGCGGGTCCACGTCGTAGACCCGCAGCTGGCGGATACCGCACAGGCGATGGAACGCGATGGCCTGGAACTCGCTCTGCGCGCCATTGCCGATCAGCGCCATGACGCGGCTGTCGGGACGCGCGAGCGTCTGCGCCGCCAGGGCCGACGTCGCGGCCGTGCGCAATGCAGTCGTCACCGTGAGCTCGGAGACCAGCAACGGATACCCCGTGTCGACGCTGGCCAGCACGCCGAACGCGGTCACCGTCAGCAGGCCCTCGGCCGTGTTCTTCGGGTGACCGGTGACGTACTTGAAGGAGTACAGCTTGCCGTCGGTCGCGGGCATCAGTTCGATGACGCCGACCGGCGAATGGCTCGCGAGGCGCGCCGACTTCTCGAACTCGGGCCAGCGGCGGTAATCCGCTGCGATTTCGCGCGCCAGCCGGGCCATGAATTCCGCCGGCCCGAGCTCATTCACGATGCGCATGATGTCACTGACGCCAATGTAATCGACCATCGCTATCCCTCTGCCCGGGCTGCCAAGAAATGAGGAAGCTCGAGCGAATTTGCCATCATCCGCAGGCCGTGAGCCAACAGGAAGCCATCAAACCCCACGATATGGGCTATAATTTGGCTATTTCGTCAGTTTGATTGAACGATTCGACAGATTAGCAGGTACGTATGGACGATCTCGACCGCCAGCTCATCGGCCTCCTGCGAGGCAACGCCCGCGTGTCCGCAGCGACGATGGCACGCACCCTCCGTGTCGCCCGCGGCACCGTGCAGAACCGCATCGCCAGGCTCGAGCAGGAAGGTGTGATTGCGGGCTACACCGTCCGCCTGGCAGCACCGGACGATGGCCGCCGCATCACGGCGCTTACGCTGATCGCGGTCGAGGGCAACACGGCCGACAAGGTGCTGCGCTCGCTGCGAGGCGACGCGTCGGTGGCAGCGCTGCACACGACCAATGGCCGCTGGGACATCATCGCCGAGCTGCGCGCCGACACGCTCGACGACTTCGATCGCGTGCTGAGCCGCATCCGCCGCATCGAAGGTGTGGCCAACACCGAGACCAACCTGCTGCTCTCGACGCACAAGTACTGACCGCGCCCGCCTGTATCATGCGGCCCGTGTCGATCGCGCGGACGCACCGGGAGGGTC
>JBAVJR010000226.1:0-4053 GCA_049687855.1 Steroidobacteraceae bacterium
ACGTCGCACCGCCGGTGCCGGAGACCAGCGCAGCGCTCTAGTTCAGTCCGCGCTGACCAAGGAACCGTGCGACCGCCGCGAGTGCGCGGTCGGCATCCGCAAGCACGCCCGCGTTGACCTGGAACACGTGCCAGCGGCGGGGGTATTCCTGCAACTCGACCGGCACCTCTGCGGCAGCGAGCGCCGAGTGCAGGCGCCGCGCATCGGGCAACAGCAGTTCGTCCTGCCCCACCTGCACCAGCGTCGGCGGCAGCCCACGCAGTTCACCGTTGATCGGCGAAGCCAGCGGATCGCTGCTGTCGCAGTCGCCGAGGTAGAGGCGCGCGCATTCCGCCGTCCACGCGCGTGACAGCATCGCCTCGCCCGCGGGTTCGACGCCCCGGTCTGGAGTGCCGAGATCGACCCAGGGTGAGAACAGCACGAGCGCTGCCGGTAACGGTTCCCCAAGGTCGCGCAATCGCAGCGCCGTCGCGAGCGCGAGCCCACCGCCGGCGGAATCGCCGATGATCGCGATGTGCCCGGGCGAACAGCCGTCGCGCAGCAGCGCGCGATAGGCCGCGACGGCGTCGTCGACGGCCGCCGGAAACGGATGCTCCGGTGCGAGCCGATAGTCCGCGACGAAGACGCGGGCCGACGTGCGGCGCGCGAGGTGACTGGTAATGGCGCGATGCGTCGCGGGCGAGCCGACGCAATAGGCGCCCCCGTGCAGGTACAGCACTGTGCCTCGCTTGGTCGCCAGGCCGCGGGCTTGTGCGAATTCACCGCTCACGCCACCGCAGGTGGCGGCCGTGAAATCGACGCCGCGCGCCGGCAGCGTCAGCCGCGTGACGAGCGCGAGCCGGCGTCGCTGCTCGGGAATCGGGCGCCCGGCACGGAACGTCGGCAGCAGGGTTGCTCGCAGCACAGTGCGCAGCACCGCGGCCACCAGTCTCTCCAGCCTGTTCTCACCCGGGATCGCTTGCGTCACGAAAGCCTTGGACTGGACGATCAGGTGGTCGTGGCCGACGCCGCTTCCCTGTCGAGCACTTCGATGCGGGCCCGGGCCACGCCCTTGCGCATCATGCCGATCTCGGACGCGGCTGCCTGCGACAGGTCTGCAATGCGCTTGCCGACGAACGGGCCGCGGTCGTTGACGCGGACGACCACGCTGCGGCCGTTACGCAGGTTGGTGACGCGGACCATCGTGCCGAAAGGCAGTCTCGGGTGCGCCATCGTGAACGCGCCGGAATCGAATCGCTCGCCGCTGGCGGTCTTGCGGTCGTGGAACTGCGCGCCGTACCAGGAGACGACACCTTCCTGCGCGCTGAAGATGCCGCGCGCGACAGCCGGGGCGCTGTCCGCTGCGTCCGGCGACGTCGACTGCTTGTCCGCCAGGGCCTTGCCGCCGGGCAAACCGAGGGCGAGCGCCGCCAACGCCACTAGAGCGGCCAAGATCGACTTCGCGCCCATGCGCGCGATTCGGTGGTCTGCCATGGTTGGGCTCCTTGCTATGCAGTCCGGCCGTGTCGGTGTAAGGGTCCGGGGGGCCTCGGTCAAAGCGAGGTTCCGGCGCAGTGACACGAGTCACGTTGTGGGTGCGGCCGGCGCAAAGCCCTCCATGAGTGGCTGCGGGGTGGCCGCCGGTTCGCCTGGGTCCGGTTGGGACGGGAACGTCGACCTGAAAGTTCCGGCCAAGCTAACAGAGTCGGACAGGGCCGTTCCCTGGCCGACCTGTTAGTCATTATAAGTCAATGACTTACAAGAGCTTGACTCTGGACCATGTCTCAGGCTGCGGGCTTGTTGCGGCGCGTGAAGAACCAGATCAGGCCAGCGGCGCAGGCGACCGACAGCACGAAACTCAGCGACTGGGGGACGTGCAGCAGTCGGCCGACCATGCCGCCCACGAACGAGCCGCCGATGCCATAGGCGATCGTCCGGAGCCAACTCATGGCATCCGGTCCAGGCAACAGGAAGCGGGCGATGCCGCCGACGATGAGACCGCTGATCGCGCCAACCACCACCAGGACCAACAGGAAGACTCCGATACCGGCCCCAACCGTGCCGGCTGCCGTCGATGCATCCATTTGAATCCCCTTTGTTTTTCAATTCCCCGCACCGCGCACGCTAGCAGCAACGGGCCGCCCAGCGCTACCGTCGTTCGGCACGCGCGAAATGGCGTCCGGGCTGGGACTCAGACCACTTTGTTGCAGTGCATTGACGCAGCGGTAATCACGTGTCATATCAGTCACGTATCCACGACCGTCGACAGGTACAAAAGGGCCGGCTCCCTGGGAGCGGCGGCCACTCCTTGCCCCTGAGCGACGCCTGAGAACCACAGGCAGGGCCGACGATGAGCGCACAGCAACCGATTACCTCTGCGACGGATGCGATCGACGGCGTCCATGAGGACAAGCCCGTGCAACTGGGCCCGCCCGCCAGGCAAGGGCTCTACGACCCGCGCAACGAGCATGACGCCTGCGGCCAGGGGTTCGTCGTCAACATCAAGGGTCACAAGTCGCACCGTGTCCTCGAGCAGGCGATCCAGGTACTGAAGAACCTGGACCACCGCGGCGCCTGCGGCTGCGAGGTCAACACGGGCGACGGCGCCGGGGTGCTGCTGCAGATGCCGCACGCTTTCAATGAAGAGGTATGCCGCAAGGCGCGCATCCCGCTGCCCGCGGCCGGCCAGTACGGCAGCGGCATCATTTTCCTGCCGCGCAACCCGACGGTCCGCCGCCAGGTCGAGCAGAAGTTCGAACAGGTCGTGCAGTCGGAAGGCTTGACAGTGCTTGGCTGGCGCACCGTACCGACCAGCAACGGCATGCTGGGCGAGACCGCGCGCTCGTGCGAGCCGTTCATGCGGCAGGTGTTCATCGCCCGCAGCCCCGACATCGCCGACGACCTGTCGTTCGAGCGCAAGCTCTACGTGGTCCGCAAGCGCGCCTACAACGAGATCCGCACCTCGACGATTTCGGGCGCTGAGTACTGGTACATCGTGAGCCTCTCGGCACGCACGATCGTCTACAAGGGCATGCTGCTCACCACGCAGCTCGACCAGTACTTCACCGACCTGCACAACCCGCTGCTGGAGACTGCGCTCGCGCTGGTCCATTCGCGCTTCAGCACCAACACGTTCCCGAGCTGGGACCGCGCGCACCCCTATCGCTACATCGCGCACAACGGCGAGATCAACACGGTCCGCGGCAACGCCAACTGGATGCACGCGCGCGAGGCCCGCTTCGAGGCTGAAGCGTTCGGCGACGACATCAGGAAGATCCGGCCGATCATCAACCCGAACGGCAGCGACTCGGGCATGTTCGACAACACGCTCGAACTGCTCTATCTCTCCGGTCGCTCGCTCCCGCATGCCGTGATGATGATGATCCCCGAGCCGTGGTCGAACCACGAGTCGATGGACGACGAGAAGCGCGCGTTCTACCAGTACCACTCGAGCCTGATGGAGCCGTGGGACGGTCCCGCCTCGATCTCGTTCACCGATGGGACGCAGATCGGCGCCGTGCTCGACCGCAACGGCCTGCGTCCGGGTCGCTACTACGTCACCAAGGACGACCTCGTCATTCTGGCGTCGGAAGCCGGCGTGCTCGACGTGCCGCCGGAAGACGTCGTCCGCAAGGGCCGGCTGCAGCCCGGCAAGATGTTCCTGGTCGACACCGCGCAGGGCCGCATCGTCGAGGACGAAGAGATCAAGCGCACGCTGGCCGCGGCCCGCCCGTACCGCGAGTGGCTCGACCAGTACCAGATTCACGTCGACGACCTGCCGCAGCCGCCCGAACTCCCGCAGCCCGACCCCGACTCGCTGCTGCAACGGCAGATCGCGTTCGGCTACACGTTCGAGGACCAGCGCATCGTGCTGACGCCGATGGCGCGCGACGGCGTCGAGGCCGTGGGCTCGATGGGCAACGACACGCCGCTGGCCGTGCTCTCGACCAGGCCGCGCCTGCTGTACGACTACTTCAAGCAGCTGTTCGCGCAGGTCACGAACCCGCCGATCGACTGCATCCGCGAAGAGATCGTCACCTCGGCGGAGACGCGCCTCGGCTCCGAAGGCAACCT
>JBAVJR010000227.1:0-5058 GCA_049687855.1 Steroidobacteraceae bacterium
GTGCCCGCTCGATCGCCGGCCAGCCCGTCCGCGCCCGCGACCCGCCGGATGCAGGGTTGACGATGGCAAGCCAGGTGTCGGTGCGGTCGGCAGGCATTGCTGACCGGTGTCCCGGCCCGCCTAGCGGACCGGCGCCATGCAGTGAGACTCGATGAATTCCTGCTGCGTCTTGAGCTGGTCGCGCGTCGGCCGGCGGCCTGGCTCGAGCATGTCGGCAAGCTTGTTGCGCGCGTCGATGCAGGTGTCGCCCTTCGAGACGCGCAACCTGGCCGCCATGTCCTCCTGCTGGCGTCGCACGGCTGGATCCTTGCTGCAGTTCTGGTCCGCGGTCTGCTGCAACCGGTTGAACTCGGCAGGTTCGACGGCCTGGCCGCCTTTGGCCAGGCGATCGATCGACTCGAGCGCGACCACGCATTCGCGGTTGCGCAGCGACATCACCACATCGTTGCGACGCGCAACCTGCTCGGTACTGGCCGTCGTGACGCGGGCGCCGGCGGGTGCGTTGGCGGCGCCGTAGCTGGCGCGCCCCGACGCCGAGGGCGCAGCGCTGCCGCTGCTGGCCAGCACGACGCGCTCGTACTTGATGCCGGCAGGTGGCTTGGCGGACGAGAGGTGCGTGATGCCGGACGCGTCCACCCACCGGTACACGGCCGACGAGGCTGATGCGCCCGCCGCGAAACCCAGCAGCAGCACCGCCGCCACCGTGGCGCGGGCGGTGGTCAGCAGGGCGTCGGCAGCGAGGCGGTTCGGCATGGGCGCGATTCTACGGCTGCGGCCGGCCCAGTCGAGTGACGTGCGTCATGATCCGGCGTCCTTTCCCTTGCTGGCCGATGGGTCAGTGAGCGGGCAGTCACGCGTAGCGCTTGAGGATGCTCGCGAGTCCCGCCGCGCCCGGGTGCAGCTCCTCGTAGGGCACCTGGCTCAGCGGCACGTCGGTGGTCTGCAGCATCTCGTGCATGTCCGGATCGTGGCCCGGCGACAGGAAGATCAGCCCGGTCACGTGCTCGCCCTGGCGCAGCTTGGTGCGCAGGTATTCGAACGCCTTGCCGCGGTGGTTCGGGTCGTAATCCTTGTCGAGCTTGCGCAGGCGCAGCTGGCTGCCGTCGTGCATCTGCACCGGCAGCACCTCGCCTTCGCCGTAGGACGCGGTGATTTCCTGGCGCGGCGCGATGTAATCCGTGTGCACTGCCTCGTGGTAATGCTCGCGCGTGAACTCGTAGCTCTTGGTCGAGCCGACGTGGTCGTTGAACGTGACGCACGGCGAGATCACGTCGATCATCGCGAAACCCCTGTGCATCAGGCCCGCCTTGATCAGCGGCACCAGCTGCTCGCGATCGCCCGAGAAACTGCGCGCGATGAAGGTGCCGCCGAGGCTGAGCGCCGCCAGGCACGGATCCACGGGCGCCTGCTGGTTTTCCTCGCCCTTCTTCGACTTGGTGCCGATGTCGGCGGACGCCGAGAACTGCCCCTTGGTGAGGCCGTAGACGCCGTTGTTCTCGCAGATGTACAGCATGTTGACGTTGCGGCGGATCGCGTGCGCGAACTGCCCGAAGCCGATCGACAGCGAGTCGCCGTCGCCGGAAACGCCGATGTAGTGCAGGTTCCTGTTGGCGGCGTTCGCGCCCGCCGCGATCGACGGCATGCGGCCGTGCACCCCGTTGAAGCCGTGCGCGCCGCTGGCGAAATAGGCCGTCGTCTTCGACGAGCAGCCTATGCCAGAGAGCTTCGCGAGCTGCTCGGGGCGCAGGCTCAGCTCCCAGATCGCCTGGGTGATCGAGGACGTGACCGAGTCGTGGCCGCAGCCCGCGCACAGCGTCGACATCGCGCCTTCGTAGTCGCGGCGCGTCAGGCCGAGCTCGTTCTTCGGCAGGTCCGGGTGGCGGACTTTCGGTTTGTTGATAAAAGACATGGTAGGGGGTAGGGGATAGGGGTTAGGGGTTAGGGGTTAGTCGGAAACGCAGGTTGACGCCATTGATGCAGGGTTCTGGGAACGGAGACCGGGGGGAGGAAAGATGGACGTCATGCTGACACCTTCTTACTAACCCCTAACCCCTATCCCCTAACCCCTCAGGTTGCGGCAGCAACCTGGGCGCGCCGCGCGTCGCCCAGTTCGGCGATCACGGCTTCGACGATTTCCTTCGAGGTCATCGGCAGGCCGCTGTAGTGCAGGATGGAGTGCAGCTTCGACTTCGGCACGTCGGTCTCGAGCGTCAGCAACGAGCGCAGCTGCGCGTCGCGGTTCTGTTCGACCACGAAGATCTTGTCGTGCGACGCCATGAAGGCCTCGACTTCCTTCGTGAACGGGAACGCCTTGATGCGCATGTAGTCGATCGGGATGCCGCGTTTCGCGAGGATGTCGCGCGCCTCGTTCACGGCGCCACGGCTGCTGCCGACCGCGACGAGGCCGATGTCGCTAGTGCCGGTCGCTTCGATGACCGGCGGGGGCACGAGCGTCTTCGCCTGCCTGAACTTGCGCAGCAGGCGCTCCATGACCACCTGGTATTCGGCCGAATCCTCGGTGTAACCGCCGTACTGGTTGTGACCCGAGCCGCGCGTGAAATAGGCGCCTTTCGGCGAAACGCCCGGCAGCGTGCGGGCCGGGATGCCGTCGTCGTCCTTGTCCAGGTAGCGGTGGAACTTGGGCAGCGCCTCGATCTCTTCCTGCGTCAGCACCTTGCCGCGGTCCGGACGGTACGCGTCGTCCCACTTGAGTTCGGGGCACATCCAGTCGTTCATGCCGATGTCGAGGTCCGACAGCACGAACACCGGGGTCTGCAGCCGCTCGGCGAGGTCGAACGCCTGCACCATCATGTAGAAGCATTCCTCCGGGTTCGACGGGAACAGCAGCACGTGCTTGGTGTCGCCGTGCGACGCGTACGCGCACATCAGGATGTCGCACTGCTGCGTGCGGGTCGGCATGCCCGTGGACGGGCCGACGCGCTGCACGTCGACGATGACGGCCGGTACCTCGGCGTAATAGGCGAGCCCGATGAACTCGCTCATCAGCGAGATGCCGGGTCCGCTCGTCGCGGTGAACGCCCGCGCGCCGTTCCAGTTGGCGCCGAGCACCATGCCGATCGCCGCGAGCTCGTCCTCGGCCTGGATCACCGCGTAGCGGCCCTTGCCGGTGGCGGGATCGACGCGCAGCTTCGAGCAGAACGACTTGAATGCGTCCATCAGCGAAGTGGACGGCGTGATCGGGTACCACGGCCCGACCGTGGCGCCGGCATACACCGCGCCGAGGCCGGCGGCCGTGTTGCCGTCGATCATGACGCTGCCCCTGGTCTTGTCCATGCGCTGGATGCGCAGGGGCAGCGGGCAGGGCAGGTGCTGCCGCGCGTAGTCGTAGCCGAGCTGCACGGCCTTCATGTTGGCGTCGACCAGCGCTGGCTTCTTCGCATAGCTCTCGTTCAGCAGCTGGCGGATGACTTCGACGTCGATCTCGAGCAGCGCCGCGAGCAGGCCGACGTACATGACGTTCTTCATCAGGATGCGGTTGCGCACGCCGACGAAGTTCTCGTTGCAGAGCCTGGCGAGCGGCGCGCCCAGGATCGCGATGTCGTCGCGCGCGAGCACCGCGGAGCGGGGCCACGTGGAGTCGTAGATCAGGAAGCCGCCGGGGCTGACTTCGCGCACGTCCTTCTGGTACGTCTCGGCATTCATCGCGACCATGAGGTCGACGCGGCCGGAGCGGGCGACGTACGCGTCCCTGGTGACGCGGATTTCGTACCAGGTGGGCAGGCCCTGGATGTTGGACGGGAAGTAGTTCTTCCCCATGACGGGGACGCCCATCCGGAAGATGGACTTCATCAGCATCGTGTTGGCACTGGCCGAGCCGGTGCCGTTCACGTTGCCGAGCTTGATGACGAAGTCGTTTACGCGGTCTTGCGTTGCTGGGGACTGGGCCATTGGTGGTCGTTCGCGTGGGGCAGGTTGATCTTCGACTTCTGCATGTCCCAGGCCGCCGTGGGGCAGCGCTCGGCGCAGAGTCCGCAGTGCACGCAGAGGTCCTCGTCCTTCACCATGACGCGGCCCGTGTGCTTGAGCGGCACGGAGACGAAGAGCGGCTGGTGCGGGTGCTTGCGCGGCGCCTTGAGGCGCTGCGCCAGCTCGGCTTCCTCGCCGTTGCGGGTGATCGTGAGGCAGTCGGTCGGGCAGATGTCGATGCAGGCGTCGCATTCGATGCAGGCCTTGGCCTCGAACACCGTCTGGATGTCGCAGTTGAGGCAGCGCTCGACTTCCTTAGCCGTCTGTTCGGCGTCGAAGCCCAGCTCGACCTCGATGCTGATCTTCTTGAAGCGCTCGACCAGGCTCACGTGCGGCACGAGCCGGCGCTCGACCGGGTTGTAGTCGTTCTTGTACGACCACTCGTGCAGGCCCATCTTGCGCGAGGACAGGTTCAGCGTCGGCGGCAGGCGGTTGGTCACGGCCTGGCCCATGCAGTGATTGTGGATCGAGATGGCGGCCTGGTGGCCGTGCTCGACTGCCCAGATGATGTTCTTGGGGCCGAACGCGGCGTCGCCGCCGAAGAACACCTCGGGACGCGTCGACTGGTGCGTCTTCACGTCGACGACCGGCACGTGCCACTTGTCGAATTCGATCCCAAGGTCGCTCTCGATCCAGGGGAACGCATTCTCCTGGCCGATCGCCAGGATCACGTCGGCGGCGGCGATGAACGTCTCGCCCGTGACGCGCTCGGCCGTGATGCGGCCCGTGGCGTCGAAGTCGTATTGCATCTGTTCGAACAGCATTCCCTTGAGCTTGCCGTCCTCGACCACGAACGCCTTGGGCGAGTGGTTGACCACGATCTCCACGTTCTCGCTCTCGGCGTCCTCGAGTTCCCACTCCGACGCCTTGAAGAACTGGCGCGGCTTGCGCGCCATGACCTTCACGTTCTTCGCGCCGAGACGCAGCGAGGAGCGGCAGCAGTCCATGGCCGTGTTGCCGACGCCGATGATCAGCACCTTCTCGCCGATCCTGTCGAGGTGCCTGAACGCGACCGACTCGAGCCAGTTGATGCCGATGTGGATGTTGGCATCGCCCTCCGCGCGGCCGGGG
>JBAVJR010000228.1:0-11145 GCA_049687855.1 Steroidobacteraceae bacterium
TCCGCTCGTCGGAAGGAATCCCGGACCGAGGGCCTTGGAATCTACGGCACTTGCAATGAGTGGCCGATGCGCTTCGCGCGACGTGACGACATCGATCAGGCAGCCGCTTCGGCCGCCTGCGCTGCGAGGAACGGCTTCCGCACGGCGACCAGCGCCAACACGCCGAGCGGCACCACGAAGGCCGAGAGCAAGCCGATCGCGACGCCGATCTTGGCGGGATCGCGCAGCCAGTAATCGCTGATCAAGGCAACGCCGGTGGGGCCGACCGTGAACGCGATGATGTTGCCCACCAGCAGGTAGAGCGCAATGACCCGCGCGCGCACTCGATTGGGCGCCACGGCCTGGAATGCGGCCGCGGGCAATCCCTGTGCCAGGCCGAACGCGAAAGACATCACGGCAATGACGGCCATCGCGAGCCCCCCGCTCGGTGCAAACGGTGCGCCGATGGCGAACGGCACCGCCAGCGCCGATCCGGCGATCGCGACTTTGAGCACCGCGTCCTGGTAGCCCCGTGCGGCGAGGCGATCCACCCACCAGCCGCCGATGAGAATGCCGGACGTGCTGAACACGAGCAGGATGCCTCCGTACACGGCGCCGATGCGCGCGATGCTCCAGCCGTGCACGCGCATCATGAAGGCAGGTGCCCAGGACAGATAGGCGGCGATCGAGACGCCGATCAGCGAGAAACCCATGGCCAGCAGCCAGAACACCCGGCCGCGCTCTTTCATGAACACGCGGAACGACGCTGGATTGCCGGCGAGGACCTTGGCTCTTTCGTGCCGGACGGGCTCGCGCATCGGCAGCATCAGCAGCGCGAGCAACGGTCCCGGCAGGCTGACGATCAGGAACGCGAGTTGCCAGGTCTTCAGTTCGCCGATCACGGGCAGCACGATGGGCGGCGCGGAGTTGGCCCAGTGCACGACGGCCCCGCCGATGATCAGCGCAAGGCCGACACCGAGGATCGCGCCGACGGCGTACACCGTCAGCGGCCGGGCGCGCTTCTCCGGCGGAAAGCTGTCGGCGATCATCGAGTACGCCGCCGGCGACAGGCCCGCCTCGCCCACTCCGACGCCGATGCGGGCGAGGAAGAGCGTCAGGAAACTGTTGGCAAGGCCGCAGGCCGCGGTCATCACGCTCCAGAACGTCATGCTCACCGCGATCAGGTTGCGGCGCGAGCCGCGGTCCGCGAGCCACGCGAACGGGATGCCCATGATCGTGTAGAAGAAGGTGAACGCCAGGCCGCTCAGCAGGCTGAACTGGGTGTCGGTGATCGCGAGGTCGCGCTTCACCGGCTCGACCAGTAGCGTGAGGATCTGCCGGTCGACGAAGGCGGTGGCGTAGGCAGCGACGAGCAGCATCACCATGGCCCAGGCGCGCCCAGGTGCGGGCCACGCCTCGGCGGCGGGACTCGAATCAATCGCGGGTTGGTTCCGGTCCATGCGACTGCCCCTGCGTGTCGAGCCCGGCGGCGCGATGCACATCGATCGTTACTGTGACTGTCGAATCATTCTTCATTGACGACGACGAGCTTGCCGAGCGCCTGCCGCGATGCGATCGCGGCGATGGCAGCGCCACCCTGCGACAGCGGAAAGCTTGCGGAAATGTGCGGCTGGATAGCGCCTTCGGCGTAGAGCGCCAGCAACTCGCCGATTTCCAACTGGACGGCAGCGGGATCGCGCTGTGCATGCGCACCATACAGCACGCCCCGGATGTCGCATCCCTTCAGCAAGGGCAGGTTGAGCGGGATGCGCGGAATATCGCCCGCCGCGAACCCGATGACGAGGTAGCGCCCGCCCCACGCCATGCTGCGCAGCGCGGCTTCGGCATAGGGGCCACCGACCGGATCGCAGACGACGTCGACACCCTGCGCCCCGCAGTGCGTCTTGAACAACTGCGCGAGTTGCCTGCCGTCACCGGCGGCCTCGCCCGTGGGATACACGAACCCCGTCGAGGCCCCGCGTTCGAGGGCCGCGTCGACTTTAGCTTGCGTCGAGGCTGCTGCGATGACTCTTGCACCACTCGCGCGCCCGAGTTCGACGGCTGCCAAGCCGATCCCACCGCCCGCTCCGAGCACGAGCAGCGACTCGCCCGACCGGAGGTGAGCGCGTCGACTCAACGCGTAATGCACGGTGCCAAAGGTCACCAGCAGCGTGGCGCCATGCTCGAAGGACATCGCATCGGGAATCTTCACGCACATCGCGGCATCGGCGACGACGCGCGTCGCGAGCCCGCCCCAACCCGGCATGGCGAGCACGCGGTCGCCCGCGCGGACGTGGGTCACTTCGCGACCGACATCGACCACGATGCCCGCCACCTCGCCACCCGGCGAAAACGGGCGCGGTGGCCGCAGTTGATACAGGTCGCGGATCAGCAGCGCGTCCGGAAAGTTCAGGCCGCAAGCGCGCATCGCGATCAGGACCTGGCCGGGTCCCGGCGCGGGGTCGGCGACGTCCTCGAGCGTGAGGGTCTCGGGCCCGCCGACTTGCCGGCTGAGCAGCGCCTTCATGAGACGATCCAGTTCACTTGAGGCTCACGCCGGTCGCAGCAGCCGCCCGCTGCACGAACCGCATGCCGGGTCCGCCGGGTTCCTCGCAGTGGATTGCCGCGGATAGATCGCAGATCTCGGCAAAACGCGCCGCGATCGCCTCGGGGGTGCGTTCGGCTTCCGGCAGGAAGACGCCTGCCGTCTCCTGGATCACGATACGGGCATAGCCACCTGCGCACGCGCTCAGGATCGTGCGGCGCGGCGCGTCGTCGCTGACGAGAAACAGCGCCGCCGGCGTGACCGACTCAGGCGTCAGCAATGCCAGCACGGGCTCGGGCATCAGCCCCTCCGTCATGCGCGTGGCCGCCGACGGACACAGCGCGTTCACGCGGATGTCGTTCTTCGTGCCCTCGATCTGCAGCACGTTCATCAGGCCGATGAGCCCGGTCTTCGCCGCGCCGTAGTTGGCCTGGCCGAAATTGCCGTAGAGCCCTGACGTGGACGTCGTCATCAGGATGCGACCGAAGTTGGCCGACTTCATGTGCGGCCACACCGCCTGGCTGCAGATCACGGAACCGAGCAGGTGCACGTCGATGACGGTGCGGAAGTCCTGCAGGGTCGACTTCGGGAAACTGGCGTCGCGGAGGATGCCGGCATTGTTGACGAGGATGTCGATGCGGCCCCATTCAGCCAGCGTGGCCTCGACCATGTGCGCAACCTGCTCGGCATTGGTCACGCTCGCTCCGTGCGAGATGGCCTCGCCGCCGGCCTGGCGAATTTCCGCGGCCACTCGTTCCGCGGGTTCCGACGACCCGCCTGTGCCGTGCACGTCGCCGCCGAAATCATTGACTACGACTTTCGCGCCGCGCGCCGCCAGTGCCCGCGCGTGTGAACGCCCGAGCCCCGCTGCCGCGCCCGTCACGATCGCCACGCGTCCGTCGAATCGAATGCTCATGCCCGTCTCCTAGCCCACGAACTGCAGGCCGAGCCACTCGGCGACGATCGCCGGCTTGGGCTGTCCTTCCACTTCCACCGCCACCGCCATCGTCGTGAGCCACTGGCCGGGCGCCCGCTCGACGATGTCCTTGAGCACGAAGCGGCCGCGGATGCGGCTGCCGGAGCGTACGGGGTTCGTCATCCGCACCTTGTCGAACCCGTAGTTCATGCCCATCTTCGCGCCCTGCAATTGCAGATCGGCCGACGCCGAAAGCTTGGCGAGCATGGAGAGCACGAGGAACCCGTGCGCGATGGTGCCACCGAACGGCGCCTTCGCTGCGGCCTCGCGGTCGACATGGATCCACTGGTGATCGTCGGTCAGGTCGGCGAAGCGGTCGATCATGCCCTGGTCGATCAGGCACCAGTCCGACACGCCGACCTCCTGGCCGATGCGGGCTTTGAGGCTTGCGGGTGTGTTCATGCGGGTGCGCTCGACCTGGGCGGAGTGAAGGGGTGTTCGAGGGTCGCGGCCGGTTGCCAGGCTTCGAGCAGCGATCGCAGCGCAGCGACGAGCGCGAGCGGCTGGTCCACCATGACGTGGTGACCGGCGTCCGGGATCACGATCCAGGGCGCGTCGGGCGGTGTGTGCTCCCGGATCAGGTCGAGCCGCACGCGCGTCATCAGTTTCGAGCGGTCGCCGAACAGCAGCGCGACGCGGCACGGCACGGGCGCGAGCAGCTCGGCATTGGGCAACCCCCGGACCTTCGCGCGCAGGTCGGGATCGAACCGCCACGACCAGCCGTCGCCCTCCTGCCCGGCCGGTGCCAGGCCGAGTGACGTCCGCGCCAGGAAGTCCACGATGCAGGGGTTGTCGCACGACTGTGCTGGCTCGAACCGGAATCGCGCAACCGCCTGCTCGAGGGTGGGATAGACCCGGTGCCGGTGACCCCGCACGGGAACGCCGTCGTATTCGTCGTCGCTTTCGCTCGCTGCCAGCGCGCCGTCGACCAGCACGATCCCGCCGAGCCGGGTCCCGAGCGTGTGGGCGACGATTCGCGTGGCGAAGCTGCCGAACGAATGCCCGATCAGGATCGGCGGCACGGTGGACTCGAACAGGCCGGTCGCCTCAGCGACGGCAATCGCCTCCCGGGCGTACTGCTCGAGCGAATAGGTGTCGCGCCAACCCGAACGGCCCATGCCCGAAAGCGAGCAGGCCACCACGCGCCGGCGCTGCACGAGCAGGGGCGCGATGAAGCTCCACCAGTCGGCGTGCGCCGTGAAGCCGTGCAGCAGCAGGAGCCCCGGCCGGCCTCGTTCACCCCAGGCGAGCACCTCGATCTCGGCGCCCTCGACCTCGAGATGGGTTCGCTCGGGTGCCTGCGCGAGCGCTGCGTCGAACCACGCCGGCGCAACAGGCCGGCGCTCGACGGCCGGAGCCTCAGGCCGCAGCGTCACACTGCTCTATGCGCGCGGCGTGATGATCGACGGATCCGAGCTCGGACTCGATCATCGTTGCCCGCTTGAAGTAGTGGCTGACGGCGAGTTCGTTGGTCATGCCCATGCCGCCGTGCAACTGGATGGCCGACTGGCCGACGAACCTCGCGGCCTTGCCGATCTGCACCTTGGCCGCGGACACCGCCCGTCTGCGTTCGGGCGCCGGGCGGTCGAGCTTGAGCGTGGCCATGTACGTCATCGAGATGGACTGCTCGAGCGCCATGTACATGTCGACCATGCGGTGCTGCAAGGCCTGGTTGGCGGCGATCGGTGCATCGAACTGCCGACGCTGCTTCGTGTACTCGACCGTATCCGCAAGCAACCGGCGCATGACGCCGACGGCTTCGGCGCAGATCGCAGCCACGCCTTCGTCCACCGCCGCCTCGAGCGCGTCGAAGCCCTGTCCTGCCGGACCGAGCAATTCGGCGGATACGGCCTCGAACGTCAGGTCCGCGGCGCGCGAGCCGTCCACCGTCGGGTATTCCCGCGACGACAAGCCCGACGCGCCCGTTGCGACGAGGAACGTCGACAGCCCGGCACGATCGCCACTTGCGCCGCTGACTCGCGCATTGACGAGCAGATGCGTCGCGAACGGTGCGCCGCGCACTGCGTCCTTGAGTCCGCTGATGCGCCACGTGCCGCTGTCCTGGACAGCAGACGTAGACACATACGCGAGATCGAAGCGGCTCGACGGCTCGAGATGCGCGAAGGCCAACCGGACCTCGCCGGCAATGATGCCGCCGACCAGTTCGCTGGCCCGCCCGGTACCGCAGCGTCGCAGCAGGCCGCCGCCGATCACCACGGTGTCGAGGTAGGGTTCAATGACCAGTGCCTTGCCGATCTCTTCCATGACGATCATGGTTTCGATCGCGCCGCCACCCAGACCACCCATGGCTTCGTCGAACGGCGCGCCCAGGATACCCACGTCGTCGGCCAGGCCGCGCCAGAAGCCGGGCCGCCAGCCCTCCGCCGAGCGGACCACGGCCTGGCGCTGCGGGAACGCGTAGTGATCGTCGCAATAGCGCGCCACGCTGTCGCGCAGCATTTCCTGTTCGGCGGTGAAATTGAAGTCCATGTGCCGGAGCCGTAATTACGTGTCGTGGTGCGGCGATCAGAGGCCGAGGACGGCTTTCGCCAGGATGTTGCGCTGGATCTCGTTGGAGCCGCCGAAGATCGACAGCTTGCGCATGTTGAAATACGTGTCGGCGATGCCGACGGCGCCCGGTACGGCGACCGCGTCGACTCCGGACACATGAGCGGTGGCGCGGCTGACACGCAACAAGGCGTGCGACCCCAGCGCCTCGAGCGTCAGTTCGTTGATGCGCTGGTGAATCTCCGTGCCGCGGATCTTGAGCATCGAGACCTCGACGCCGGGCGCCTTGCCCGCGCTCTCGGCGGCGAGGAACCGCAGTTCCGTGTACTCGAGCGCAGTGAGTTCGACTTCGATCTCCGTGAGCTTGCGCAGGAAAATCGGATCGTCCGCCAGGCGGCACCCCAGCTGGCCGATCGCGGCTGCGAGCCTGCGCAGCTTTCCCAGGGCGACCTTCGAGTGGGCGACCAGGGCGATGCCGCTGCGCTCGTGCGCAAGCAGCATCTTGGCGCAGGTCCAGCCCTTGTTCTCCTCGTACACGCGGTTCTCGACCGGCACCTTCACGTTCTCGAGCCAGACCTCATTGACCTCGTGGGCGCCGTCGAGCGTGATGATCGGTCGCACGGTCACGCCAGGGCTCTTCATGTCGATGAGCAGGAAGCTGATGCCGGCCTGCTTGCGCGCGGAAGGGTCCGTGCGCACCAGGAAGAAACCCCAGTCGGCATGCTGCGCCAGCGTCGTCCAGGTCTTCTGGCCGTTGACGATGTAATGATCGCCTGCGCGCGTGGCGCGCGTCTGCAGCGAGGCGAGGTCGGAACCGGCGCCGGGCTCGGAATAGCCCTGACACCACCAGTCGTCGCCCGCCACGATGCGCGGCAGGAACCGCACCTTCTGCTCGGGCGTGCCGAAAGTGTAGATGACGGGACCGACGAGGTTCGTCGAAAACGCGATGATCGGGGCCGTGTCGGCACGTTGCAGCTCTTCGGCCCAGATGTGTCGCTGGGTGGCGTTCCAGCCCGTGCCGCCGTATTCGACCGGCCACGCCGGCACCGACCAGCCCTTGTTCGCGACGATCCGGTGCCAGCTGAGGTAGTCCTGCTTGCCCAGCTCGAGTCCCCGGTCCTGCTTCGCGCGTACGTCCGCGGGATAGTGGTCGGCGATGAATGTCCGCACTTCTGCGCGGAACGCCCGTTCCTCGGGGGTGAACTCGAGTTGCATCGGAATCTCGGCCTTTGCGGGGAAGCAGCCCGCCGGAGGTTATTGGTTCCGCGCCGGCGGGTCAATTGCACAATTAGACTTGGATGCGACATCGAACCGGATCGGCAACCGCGCCAGGCCGTGACTCACCAGGCCGCCCATCCGGACCAGGTCGGTCGCGGCGAACCCTGCGTCGAAGCGCAGGTTGCGCAGCCGGTTCAGCAGCAGGTCGTAGGATTCGACGAGCTCCTGCCGGGCGAGCGCCGCACCGGCGCAGGTGTGGATGCCGCCGCCGAAACCGAGATGCGTGCGGAACGACGCGCGGTCGATATCGAATGCCTTCGGGTCCGGATAGACGTCCGGATCGCGATTGGCGGCTGACCATGACAGCAGGACCAGCGCACCTTGCCGCATCCGCACGCCATGGAACTCGGTGTCTCGAGTCAATGTGCGGAAGTTGTTCTGCACGGCGCCCTCGAATCGCAGCGACTCTTCCGCGAAGCGTTCAATGAGCCGTGCATCGCCGCGGACGCGGTCCGCGATGTCCGGCCGCTCGACGAGCCGCAGCATGCCGAGCGAGAGCGCATTCGCGGTCGTGTCGTTGCCCGCAACGATCAGCAGTTCGCACAGGCCGAGCTGCTCGTGCTGTCGCAAGGACACCTCGCCCTGACCCAGATCGAAAGTCGCATGCGCGATGTCCGTCAGCAGGTCGTCCCGTGGCGACTCCCGCCGGGCGGCGAGTTCTCCGACCAGGAAGTGCTGCAGCTCGGCGATCTGCGTCACGCAGTCGAACATCTCGTCCTCGGTCAGCGGCTGCAGGAGCGGCCGCACCCAGGCATCGGACCAGCGCTTGAACTCGTCGATCCGGCCGCGATCCACGCCGAGCAGGTCGGCGACCACCAGCACGGAGAGCTTCCACGCGTAGTCGCGGGTGAATTCACAGCGCCCCGCCGGCGCGAACGCGTCGATCAGGCCCGCAGCCACCGCGCGAATCTGCGGCCGCATCCGGTGGAACCGCTTGTCGCGCAGTACCTTGCCCAGCACGCCGCGGAACGCCGTGTGTCGCGGCGGATCCATGACGATCAATTGCGGCGTGCGACCGAACCCCTTTTCCTTGAGCAGCGCCTCGGCCCGCGGATACAGGTTGACGCCCTGCGCGCCGACGGGACGGCTCGAGAAGACCTCCGGCCGACCGAGGATCTCCTTGATCGCCGCTGCACCGATGACGAGGTAGGTCTCTTTGTCCGGAGTCGAAACATCGAGCACCGGCCCTGCAGCGCGCCGCGACTCGTAGTAAGCGTATGGGTCCGCCAGCGTGCGCGGATCGAAGAACTCGGCGACCGGATTCGTTGACACGCGCCTGCCTCCTCCCCTAGCGTCGGATACGCACAAGGAAACCACACATGACCGCCAGCCGCGAATCGCACCCGCCCCACCCGTCCTGGCCGCAGATCGACGCCCTGCTGCAGCCCTGGCGGGTCAACGACGTTGCCGCCATCGCCGAGACCTTCGCTGAGGACGGCGTGCTGCACAGCATGATGGGTACTCCCATCCGCGGCCGCGCCAGCCTGCGCAAGGTGCTCGGCAAGCACCTGGCGCACATCGTCAGGATCGAGTTCGAGATCCGGAACATCGCGCTGAACGGCGACGTGCTGATCCTCGAACGCGTCGACCACGTCACCACCCCCGATGGCCTGCACTCGCTGCCGGTCGTCGGCGTGATCGAGCTTCGAAACGGCCTTGTACACGCCTGGCGGGAATACTTCGATTCGGTGCAGGCGGCCGCGGCGCTCGACGCGTCGAAAGCCGTGTCGTCCGCCTGAGTCACGCGCATGCCTGTCGCGGCGCGGTCAGGTGCCGCTAGCCGCGGCTCTCACCTTCGCGACGTCGGCTGCCAGTTTCGCGTAGATGGCGTCCGGCTCGACTTCCGGCTTGCGCGAGAACTCGTAGGCGTGCGCCGCGCGCGGTGCGCGATCGAACCACAGCGCGCCTGGCACCGGCGAGGGGCGCTTCGCAGCCAGCCACAGCGCCGTGTCACCGCCCTGCGCCGGCGTGCGCAGGACCCGCCCGAGGTGACGTTCGAGGTCGGGCAGCGCCGTGCTCACGCCCTGCGTGGCGACCCAGCCCGGGTGCATGGTGTACGACACGAGCCTGCGTTCGGGCTGCGTCCAGCGGTCGGCCAGGGCAAGCTGCGCGCGCTTGTGTGCGGCATACGCCATCACCCCGCTGTAACGCTCCGGCTTCTGCTCCAGTCGCCGCAGGCTCAGCGCGGTGTTGTAGAGACCACCGGAGGCCATGTTGATGACGACGCCGCCGTCGAGCACGCCCGCATCGATGATTCTTTCGGTCAACGCGAAGTGACCCAGCAGGTTCAGCGCATAGGTGCCTTCGAATCCCTCGGGATTGAGCCGGTGCGCATGATCGAGCATGCCTATGTTGTTGACCAGGACGTCGACCTTGCGTCCGCGGCGGATCACCTCGTCCGCGAGAGCGAGGTTCGCTGCGACCCGCCCGAGATCGAACTGCAGCGGCACTACGCCGACGCCACCTTCGTTGCTGAGCGCCGCAAGCGTCGCGTCGTTCCGGCCGACCGCCAGGACCGTCGCACCGCGCTGCGCGGCACCGAGTGCTATCCCCTTGCCGATGCCGCCTGTGGCGCCGGTGACCAGCCAGGTCTGGCCCTTGAACGACGCATTCAACGGCCGCAGCGGCAGGCCTCGCGCCACGTAACCCACGGCGGTGAACGACGGCGCGAAGCGGCCGTAGAACACCACCACTTTCATCCACATCGGCATCTCGGCAGGTCTGGTCATGGCGTAGCTCCGTTGCCGCGGCTGAAGATCTCGAACAGGCCGGCGGCACCCATGCCGCCACCGATGCACATCGTCACCACGCCGTACTTCGCACCGCGACGGTGCCCTTCGTGCAGCAGGTGCCCGACACAACGCGCGCCGGTCATGCCGAACGGGTGGCCGATCGAGATCGATCCGCCCGACACGTTGAGTCGATCCTCCGGGATACCGAGCCTGTCGCGGCAATACAGCAACTGGCTGGCGAAGGCTTCGTTCAATTCCCACAGGTCGATGTCGCCGATCGTGAGCCCGTGGCGTTCGAGCAGCCTGGGGACCGCGAACACGGGACCGATCCCCATCTCTTCTGGCCGGCAGCCAGCAACAGCCAGTCCGCGGTAGGCGCCCAGCGGCTCGAGCCCGCGCCGCTCCGCAAGCTTCGAATCCATCAGCACGAGCGCCGCGGCGCCATCCGACAGTTGCGATGCGTTGCCCGCCGTGATGAAGCGCCCGGCGGCGACGTAGCGGCCACCCTTGAACACGGGTTGCAGCTTCCGCAGGTCCTCGAGCGTGGTCTGCGGACGGTTGCCCTCGTCGAGACGAAGCGTGACCTCCTGTTCGGTGACAGCACCCGTTGTCTTGTCCTGCAGGCGCATGCGTGTCGTGAGCGGCGCCATCTCCGCCTCGTATCGCCCCTCGGCCTGCGCCTGCGCCGTGCGTTGCTGCGACTGCAGGGCGTACACGTCCTGCGCTTCACGACTCACGCCATAGCGCTCCGCGACGATCTCCGCCGTTTCGATCATCGAGGTGGCCATCGCCGGGTAATGCTCGCGCTGCCACGGGTCGCCGATGCGGTCGTAGTTGATGCGCTCGTTCATGACCAGCGACACCGACTCGATGCCGCCCCCGATCGTGACTGGCGCGCCGTCGACGATGATGTGCCGCGCGGCCGCCGCGACCGCCATCAAGCCCGACGAACAGGCGCGATCGATGGTCATCCCCGGCACCGTATCCGGCAGGCCCGCTCGCAAAGCGGCAAAACGCGCAATGTTCTGGCCCGTCGTGCCCTGCTGCACGGCGCAGCCGAAGACGACATCCTCGACTTCGGCTGGATCCACGCCGGCGCGGCGCACGGCTTCGGCGACGACGTGCCC
>JBAVJR010000229.1:0-1637 GCA_049687855.1 Steroidobacteraceae bacterium
ACAGCCGGTTGGCGATGCGGGGCGTGCCGCGCGAACGGGTCGCGATCTGCGCGGCTCCTTCGACGTCGTTCGGCACGCCGAGGATGCCGGCCGATCGCTGCACGATGCGCTGCAGCTCCTCGTGGCCGTAGAACTCGAGCCGCTGCACGATACCGAAACGATCACGCAACGGCGACGTCAGCAGGCCCGCGCGCGTCGTGGCGCCGATGAGCGTGAATGGCGGCAGGTCGATCTTGATCGAGCGCGCGCCCGGGCCTTCGCCGATCATGATGTCGAGCTGGAAGTCCTCGAGCGCCGGATAGAGGATTTCCTCGACCACGGGGCTCAGGCGATGAATCTCGTCGACGAACAGGATCTCGTTGGGCTGCAGGTTGGTGAGCAGCGCCGCGAGATCGCCCGCACGCTCCAGGACCGGCCCCGACGTCTGCTTGAACCCGACGCCGAGTTCGTTGGCGATGACGTGGGCAAGCGTCGTCTTGCCGAGTCCCGGCGGGCCGAAGATCAAGGTGTGATCAAGCGATTCACCGCGGTTGCGGGCCGCGGCGATGAAGATCTCCATCTGCGCCTTCATGGCCGGCTGGCCGACATAGTCCGCGAGCGTCTTCGGCCGCACGGCGCGGTCGTAGACTTCCTCCTCGCGCTGGCCGGTGGTGGAGACGACGCGGTCGGGTTCGATCGTCACGGGCTGGTCCTGGCTCGGTGCGGCATCAGCTGTTGGCCGCGCGCAGGGCGTGGCGGATGAGTTCTTCGGTGGTGGTCACGGACGGGTCGACCTTCTGCAGCAGGCGCGTGACTTCTGGCGGCTTGTAACCCAGCGCGACCAATCCACTGAACGCTTCGGCCTGCGGACTGGGCGCCGGCGCCCCAATGCCGGCCGGGCCACGAGTTGCGAACGACTGGCCCGTGGCCAGTACCTGCAGGCGATCGCGCATCTCGATGATGAGGCGCTCGGCCGTCTTGCGGCCTATGCCCGGAATGCGGGTGAGGGACGCGGCGTCCTGCCCTTCGACGCAACGGTGGAACTCGTCCACGCTCGCACCGGAGAGTATGCCGAGCGCGATGCGCGGACCCACTCCCGATATCTTGATGAGTTCGCGGAACAGGCTCCGTTCGCGCTCCGTGCCGAAGCCGAACAGGATGTGGGCGTCTTCGCGCACGACGAGGTGCGTGTGCAGCGTCACGTCCGCGCCGACCGCCGGCAGGCCATAGAACGTCGACATCGGCGCCTCGATCTCGTAGCCGACGCCGCCCACGTCCATGAGCAGCACGGGCGGATGCTTCGCTGCGATTCGTCCGCGCAGGAAACCGATCAAGGCCGGGCTCCGAGCAGCGCGACGGAGTCGTCCACGGCCTGCCGCGCACCGCGCGAGTAGGCATGGCACAGCGCGAGACCGATCGCGTCCGCGGCATCGGGACCGAGTTCACCCTGCAGTTTCAGCAGCGACATCACCATCAGCTGGACCTGTTCCTTCTGCGCGCCGCCCTGCCCGACGATCGCGAGCTTCACTTCGCGCGGCGCGTATTCGTAGACGGCGGTGATCCCCGCAAACACACCGCAGATGGCCGCGCCGCGCGCCTGCCCCAGCTTCAGGGCGCTGTCGGCGTTGCGGTGCATGAAGACGCGCTCGATGGCGACC
>JBAVJR010000230.1:0-3336 GCA_049687855.1 Steroidobacteraceae bacterium
GGCGCGCAGCACCTCGAATGCGTGCGCCGGAGGCGAGATCAGCCCGGCGCAGAGAGCGCCGACTGCGAGCCAGGCGGGATTGCAGCGACGACGCACGTCACGAACAGACGAGGGCGACTTCGCCCGCGCCTGCGCGGCAGCGGTCCGGATAGCCGTACTGCTTCCAGTAGTCGACCATGCCGATGCGCTCGACGAGCTTCGAGAAGCGCGGATCCTTGCGGAAGGCTGCCCCCTCGGTCGTCCACGCGTGCATGAGATCCCAGTCGTGCGCCCAGGCCATGCGGTCATGGTCCAGCGATTCGTCGACGATGCGATAAACGAGGTCGTACTGCTGCAGCTGCAGGTACGGCATCAACAGGTCTTCCTGCGTGGCGACCTTCGGGTCGATGGAGCGGAATCCTGCGACGACGGCCGGGCGCCTGGCAGGGTCTGCAATCGCGTCGACGAACTGGCCGACCAGCGGCCGCAGTTCAGCCGGCAGCGTCACCTGTGCCGACAGCAGCCGCTTTGCCTCGTCCCACTGACCGCGGCGCATCGCCACGGTTGCCTCCACGCCTTCGCTCGCGCCGCTGCTGATACCGAGTTCCCTGGCGAGCTTCGAGTAACGCAGGGCCTGCTCGTCCTCGCCGCGCAACAGGTACGTATTGGCGAGGTTGGACACGAGCACCGGCGAGCTGGGATCGAGTTCGTACGCGCGGCGGGCCTGTTCGAGACCGGCATCGAGGCGCCCGACCTTGTTCAGCAGGATCGAATACCAGTGGTGCGGCGTGGGTTCGTTCGGCTCGAGCGAGATGGCAAAGAAGAATCCGGATTCCGCATCGAGCAGATTGCCGCGTGCGGAGTTGATCTGGGCCAGCACCGCATGGGCCTCGCCGATCTTCGGGTCGAGCGTCAGCGCCTGCCGCGCCGACTGTTCGGCCATCTTGAGGAACCTGTCCTCGTCGCCGTCCTCGCGCGTGTAGCCAGGCAGGACGACGTATGCAGATGCAAGAGCTGCATGCGCGCGCGCAAATCCCGGATCGCGGGCCAGCGCAGACTGGTACAGCTCGACAGCGCGCTGCAGGTTCTCTTCGCCGCGGCGTTTCCAGATCGCCCGGCCCTGCAGGTACAGCTCGTAGGCTTCCAGGTCCTGCGTCGGCGCCTGGTCCCTCTGTGCGAGCTGCTGCTCCCTGGGCGCGAGTTCGATCTTGAGCTTGTCGACGATCGCAGTCGCGATCTCGTCCTGCACCGCGAAGATGTCCGCCATCCGGCGGTCGTAGGTTTCCGACCAGAGGTGGAAGCCCGACTCCGTGTCGATCAGCTGCGCCGTGATGCGCACCTGGTCGCCGGACTGGCGCACGCTGCCCTCGAGCACGGTCTCGACGCCGAGTTCCTTGCCGACTTCGCGGATGTCGACGTTGCGGCCCTTGTAGGCGAACGCAGAAGTCCGCGCCGCCACCTTGAGCCCCGGCACGCGGGCCAGCAGGTTGAGCAGTTCCTCGGACATGCCGTCGCTGAAGTAATCCTTGCTGGCGTCGCCGCTCAGGTTGGTGAAAGGCAGCACCGCGATCGAACTGCGGCTGCCGGCCGCCTCGGCACGGCCGAGGCCGCGCTCGTACAGCAGGTAACCCAGCCCTGCCATCGCGACCACCACGACCACGCCGAACGCGGCGCGCGTGCGAAACTGCAGTTGCAGCGGCGCCCCGGGCAACGGCTCCGTGCGCTCGATGCCGGTCGCGCTGACGTCGAACACCCACGCGAGCACCATCGCGATCGGGAACCCGACCAGCAGGAAGATGACGAGGAACGTCATGGCCCACTCGGGCACGTACAACGCGGGCAGCACGACGGAGGCGGCCTCGGTGACCGCCCAGGCAACCGCGCCATACGCGATGGCAACTCTGCCGACGCGACGACGCTTGATTTCAGCGAGGAAGGCCATTGGTCGCCCGAATCGTCATTCCCAACCTGGGCTCAGTCCCGCCCGGTGACGGGTCCCCTCATTGAGACCGGCACAGCGCGCAGACGTTCGCTCTGTGCCGCATTGTCCACGAATCCGGGGTTCGCGCGTATATCCGTGCGTGGTTACTTCCTGCACACGCCTACGTCGCCGCTCAGCGTCTTGATGCGCACGCGGGCGCTGCCACTGCCTTCCTGGTGGCGCCATTCCTTGCCTGGGGCATATTCGTCCGTGCGCACGGGCTTGGGCCCGAAGCAGGGGCGGATCTCGCCGCTGAAGCTCGAAACGTCGTAGTCCGCACCCACAGTCCCGACCAGGTCGAGCCGCACGTCCCCGCTGATGCTCTCGATGTCGACACGCGCGTCCGGCGCCAGCGAGCCCTGCAGCGTCAGGTTGCCGCTAGTCGACCGCAGGCGCGACCTGCTGGTTGCGCCGACGCCCAGCGTGAAGTCACCGCTGACGGTACTGCCGTTCACTTCGCCGGCGAGCCGGGTGGCGGTGGCGTTGCCGCTCACGGTCGTGATCGACACCAGTCCCTTCCTGCCGGAACCGGCGATGGTCACGTCGCCGCTGACGGTGCGGCATTCCAGGTCCTCGCCGCTCGTCTCGGTGCGCATGTCCCCGCTCACCGACTGCAGGCGTTGGGGGCCACGCACGGCCTGGACACCGATATCAGCGCTCACGGTGTTGATCGACACCAGGGAACCAGTGGGCACCTTCACGATGAGCTCGGTCTCGTCGACGTTGTAGGACCGGTTGGGCAACACCACCTTGATGCGCGTCACCTTGTCGCCCTTGGTAAAGTCGAGGCGCTCCGTGCCCTTGCCCAGTTCACCCGTGATCTCGACTTCGTTGCGGTCCCAGCCGGTCACGACGACCGATCCCGCGGTGTTCGAGATCTCGACGGTGCCGGCCGGATCCGCTGCCGTGCGCTTGTCGATGGGTGTGCCCGCCAGCGCTGAGAGCGGCAGCGCCGTCACCAGCAGCGCGATGACTCGCGCAACGGGCCGGCGCTGGGGGACTGTGACAATGACGGTCTTCATAACTGCATCCTCTTCCCGGTCGGCGACCCGGGCGTATTCACTGGCGTGTTCTCGAGACTGCTGGTCAACTGGCTGACGTTCGACAGCACCGCCAGTTCATCCTGGTAGGTCTTGAGCAGCAGCTCTTCGAGCAGCGGGTCGCCCGGCTGTTCGGCAAGCGCGGCATTGATCTCGTCGGCGGCGCGGCGCATTTCGCCGAGGTTGAACTCGAGCTTCGCCCGCGCTGACAGCGGCAACGCGGCGATGCGACGGTTCAGCATCCGGGTCAGCTGACCGCGGGCTGCGGCGTATTCCGGATCGAGTTGACCCGCCGGACCGAACGCCGCCCGCATGGCCACCGCCGCGTCCGATGCT
>JBAVJR010000231.1:0-1773 GCA_049687855.1 Steroidobacteraceae bacterium
TGCACATCAAGCTGCACGACGAGGGCGGCTGGTGGATCGAGGAGACGGTGAAGGGCGATTCGGCGACCGAGGTGTTGCGCTACATGCAGTACGACGTCGAGCGGCTGGTGCCGCAGTTCGCGCGCGACTGCGAGCGCGCAGTGCGCGAGGGCCGCATCACGCTGCCCGAGAGCCAGGCGATGCGGCGGTTCTACGAAGCCGAACTCGTCGGCTACACGTACCTGGAACCCTAGCCGAGCGAGCCGAACCCGAGCAGGACAGAGACGCCGAGCGCGAGGAAGATCGCGGCGGCGATCCGGTGCACGACCTGCATCGGCAGCTTCTTCGCGGCGACTTCGCCGAGCAGCACCACGGGAACGTTCGCCAGCATCATGCCGAGCGTCGTGCCGGCGACCACGGCCACCAGCGAGCTGTACTTCGCGGCCAGCGCGACGGTCGCGATCTGCGTCTTGTCGCCCATCTCGAGCAGGAAGAACGCGATCAACGTGGTGCCGAACACTCCGAACCGGGGCGCGGCGTCCTTGCCCTCGTCGTCGTCATACTGGTCGGGCACGAGCGTCCACGCCGCCATCGCGATGAACGAAAGGCCGAGGATCCAGCGCATCGCGGTGGGTCCGACCAGGGCCGAAATCCAGGCGCCCGCGGCGCCGGCCGCCGCATGGTTGACCAGCGTCGCGACGAGGATGCCGAGGATGATGGGGACCGGCCTGCGGAACTTCGCCGCGAGCACGAGCGCGAGCAGCTGCGTCTTGTCGCCGATCTCGGCAAGCGCCACGACGCCGGTCGAGACGAGAAAGGCTTCCATGGGACGGGACTCGGGCGTTGGCAGCCGTGGACCTTAGCACCGCGCCAGTTAGTGCCGCCATGAGCATCGGTACCTCGTGTCGGCGTCACTCGCCGCCAGGCACGCGACGCCGGGCATCCCCGGGGCCGCCAGCAGCATTTTTTTGCGCTGCATCAACGATTTAGGTTGCGGCCACCCTAAACTGCAAGTACATTCGCCCCTGGTCAGTTTTTGACCAACGTGCACCCAGCGCGAAGACGGCACCTAGACGCAATCGAACAACGAGCCGAGTCCCGAGGATTCAATCCTTCGTTTTGCCTGGTGCCGACCACTCCATGACGACCCTGCCCATGGGCTCACTGCCCCTCGCCACCCCGGTCCGGCTTGCTGCCGTCAGACTGCGTCTGGACGTGTGCGCGCCGGGCCGCCCGGGATTGACTGCAGGGGGGTTGTGGTAGCATGCGCCGCGATCGTTGCCCGTACGTGTCTTGCAGAGCGCCTGTCGGCGCCTCTTGTTTCGAGCCGAAACGTCTTCGATCAGTGACAGGAAACGTCGCTGGAGCGCCGGCTGGATCAGCCTGGCGACACGAATGACTCACGGCTGCGAACCCCTGTTTGAATGAGTGTTGAGCAGTGCCGGCCAGGCAATGACGCCTGTGTTCCGGTTTGATGTGTTACTTCTGAGGATGTTCGAATGACCAAGATCTACGTGGGCAACCTGCCTTTCACAGCGACGGAACCTGACGTGCGCGAGCTTTTCGCCCAGCACGGCACCGTCGAATCCGTTGCCCTCCCGACTGACCGCGAGACCGGCCGGCCGCGCGGCTTCGGCTTCGTCGAAATGCCGCAGGCTGATGCCCAGCGCGCCATGCAGGCGCTCAACGGCTTCAACATGGGCGGTCGTCCCCTGCGCGTCAATGAAGCGCAGGATCGTCCCCGCACCGGCGGTGGTGGCGGCGGCGGTCGTCCGGGTGGCGGTGGTGGCCGTC
>JBAVJR010000232.1:0-2574 GCA_049687855.1 Steroidobacteraceae bacterium
GCGCCAGGCCATCAAGTCCAGTCGTGGCGCGACGGATGGCCTGGACTCGGCGCTTGCGGCGGTAGGCGCCAGCCTCGAGCAGCAGGTGGTCACGGCGTCCGCAACCCTGCGCAAGCTGATGCTCACCGGCGTTGCCTTCGCCTGCCTGCTGGTGGCACTGCTGGCGTACTTTCAGTGGCTGAAGGTCCGCCATGAGCGACTGGCTGTCGAGGCCCAGAACCAGACGCGCGACATCCTGGGCACGGTCAAGGACGGGCTGTTCCTGCTCGATGCCGACTTCCGCATCGGCAAGGCCTGCTCCGCCTCGCTGTCCGCGCTGTTCCGCCGCGATGACTTCAGCGGGATGACGCTCGAGGACCTGCTCCGCGACACCGTGACCGAGAAGACGCTGGCCACGGCGATGAAGTACGTGAAGCTGCTCTGGGGCGAACGCGCCAACGAAAACCTGATCCGCAGCATCAACCCGCTCGCGGAGGTCGAGGTTCATTTCGATCGCGGGGACGGCAGCCGCGACCTGCGCTACCTGGACTTCGATTTCCATCGCGTCAAGGGCGACCGCGGCGTGCGCCACATCCTGGTGTCCGTGACCGACGTGACTTCCCGGGTCATGCTGGCGCGCGAACTGAAGGTGTCCCAGGCCAATGCCCAGGTGCAGATGGACATGCTGCTCGGCCTGCTGCAGGTCGACCCCGAGCAACTGGTGTCGTTCCTCGACGACACGAGCGCGGCGCTGGCCCAGGTCAACAGCGTCCTCAAGGTCCCGGCGCGCGGCGACGGCGATTTCCGCGCCAAGATCGACCAGATCTTCCGCGAAATGCATCGCATCAAGGGCGACGCCGCGACACTGGGCCTGGCTTCCGTCGAGAGCCGCACACACGCGTTCGAGGACCTGCTGCAGGACCTGCGGCAACGCCCGCAGCTGTCCGGCAACGACTTCCTGCCGCTCGTCGTGGGTCTCGACG
This sequence comes from Steroidobacteraceae bacterium, assembly GCA_049687855.1. Classification (GTDB taxonomy): domain Bacteria; phylum Pseudomonadota; class Gammaproteobacteria; order Steroidobacterales; family Steroidobacteraceae; genus RPQJ01. The sequence goes on from JBAVJR010000232.1 coordinate 963, forward strand.
AAATCCTCGGTCACCTGCAATCGATCCGTGAACTGGCCAGCCGCGCCGATTCCCTGCGGACGAACGCGCTGTTGACTGCCGCTCCGACCGCGCGCGCCGCGACTGCGACGCCACACGATGCCGGCGAACACGGCATGACGGCCCCCCTGGACGCGCTGGCCCAGCGCGTCGCCACGGATGCCGGCAAGAAAGTCCGGCTGGTCACCACCGGCCTCGACGAGGTGCCCGGCGACTTGCGCAAGACGGTGCGTGACATCGCAATCCAGCTCGTGCGCAACGCGGTGGTGCACGGCATCGAGGATGCCGGTACCCGGCGTGGACTCGGCAAGGACGAGGCCGGGCTGCTGCAGATTCAGTTCATGCCGGGCGACCAGGGTTCCGAGCTGGCGTTCCAGGACGACGGGTGCGGCATCGTCCCGGAGCGGCTGCGCGAAGCCGCCGTGCGGCGCGGTGACCTGAGCGCGAGTGAAGCCCAGCAACTCGACACCAAGGCGAGCCTCGCCCTGATCTTCAAGCCCGGCTTCTCGACCCACGACGGCAATGGCCGGGACGCCGGACGCGGCGTAGGCCTGGACTTCGTGCTGAAAGCCATCCAGTCGATCGGCGGCAGGATCAGCATCTCGACTGCGCCCGGCAGGTACACCCGGTTCACCATCTCGCTGCCCGCGCAAAGTGGCCAGCAAGAAGCCGTCGCCTGACGGTCGCCCCCGCAGGAATCCCCGCGATGGCCGCCAACGCTCCAGCCCTGACCACGCAGCTCAAGCTGCTCATCGTCGATGACTCCAATGTCATCCGCCGGCGCATCGAGCGCTGCCAGCAGATCGAGCACCTGCAGGTCGTGGGACTCGCGTCGAACGGCGTCGAGGCCATCGAGGTCTTCCGCCAGACCGACCCGGACGTCGTCACGATGGACATCACGATGCCCCAGATGGACGGCATCGAGTGCGTCGAACAGCTGGTCGCCATCAAGCCGGATGTCCTGATCCTGATCATCTCCGCCCTGGCCGACAAGGCCACGGCCGTCGAAGCCATGGAGAAAGGCGCCAACGGCTTCCTCAACAAGCCGTTCTCGGACCGCCAGCTCAACGAAGCGCTGGCCGAGCTGATCGGCGGCGCCTGACACACCCATGCTCGAAGAACAGGACATCCGCGCGTTCGTCCATGGCACGACCCGCTATTTCGAGGTCGCCGCGCAGCAGGCAGCCTCCGTTGGCTCGCCGTATCTGGTCACCGAAGGCGCGCCCGAGATCCACGACTACAACGGCGTCATTGCGGTGTCGGGCCGTCGCAACGGCATCGTCTACTTCTCGGCGCCCCGCGGCATGCTGACCGTGCTGCTGATGAAGATGAACGAAAGCAACGTCTCGCACGAGTACCTGTGCGACCTGGTCGGCGAGGTCGCGAACACCATTGCCGGCAACGTCCGACGCGACCTGGGCAAGGACTTCGCGATCTCCGTGCCGAGCGTCGTCACCGGCGCAGGCAACAGCGTCGACTTGCCGGCCGGCGGCCGCCCCGTGGTGATCCCGATCCACTGGCGCAGCCACGTGGCCAAACTGGTCGTGTGCCTGCAGTAGTGCCTGCCGCGCCTGTCCTTCCTGCCCTTCCTGCC
>JBAVJR010000233.1:0-11082 GCA_049687855.1 Steroidobacteraceae bacterium
GGCGCACGTCGCGCTGCGTGCCCTGGATCTCGTCGAAAGTCGACTCGCGCCAGGCGACGGGCCCGCGTGCGCCCGGATGCGGCAGCGTCTCGAGCTTGTCGACGAGCAGCCGCACGCCGTCGTGGTCCACCGCAACGGTCTCGACGACCGGCACGCCGAGTTCCTGCTCGAGCCGCGCGCGATCGAGCTGGTAACCGCGACCCGCCGCGAGGTCGCTCATGTTGAGGGCAACAACCATCGGCACGCCGAGGTCGCGCAGTTCGAGCACGAGGCGCAGGTTGAGCCGCAGGTTGGTCGCGTCTACTACGCAGACCACGAATTCCGGCGGCGGCTCGTCCGCGAGTCGTCCCAGCAGGAAATCGCGCGTGATCGCTTCGTCGAGCGTCGTCGGCGTGAGGCTGTACGCGCCCGGCAGGTCGAGCACCTTGTACAGGCGCTGCCGGGCCGGGCCCGTGAACGAGCCTTCCTTGCGCTCGACCGTGACGCCCGCGTAATTCGCGACCCGTTGCCGGCTGCCGGTCAGCCGGTTGAACAACGCCGTCTTGCCGCAGTTAGGCACGCCGACCAGTGCAAGCCGCATGGGATCGAGCGTCGCGGCCTGGCTGTTCATGGGGTGACCCCGACGACCTCGGGCTCGACCATCACGGCGCTCGCTTCACGCCGGCGCAACGCAAACGTCGTGTTGCCGAGCCGCACGGCCAGCGGATCGCCGCCGGGCCAGATCTCCTCGATCACCTCGAGCGATTCTCCCGGCACGAACCCGAGTTCGAGCAAGCGCCGGCTGACGGTGGACTGCGCCTCGTCCCCGAGGCTCTGTGCGTCGTCAAGCACGTCGACGACCACGCCCCGGGCGCCTTTGCGCATCGTGGCCAGACTGACGGGAGGCATTGCGGGATGGGGTACCTGGATCGAAGGAATGCAGTCTCTCCTTAATGAGATTCGTTCGCAACAAGGGAAACCCGCTATGCGACGTGCGCCACCCGCCGCTGGCCCGCCATGGACCAGTGCGCTGCACGATCGAAACAACCTATCCATAACATAGACAGAAAGATATACAAACATTATACAGTCATGCCTATACTCCTCATCGAACTAACCATGTCGAGTCTTGAAACCGGGTTCTGTCCCGAGCGAACAGAAGGAAGCAAGCGATGTCGGATTCCATCCTCGAGCGCGTAGGTCGCGGCGATCAGCGCGCGGTCCGTGAGTGCATCGACGAGTTCGGCGGCCTGGTATGGGCCATTGCGCGGCGCATGACGCGCTCGCGCGCCGACGCGGAAGATGCGGTGCAGGAGATCTTCATCGACGTGTGGCGCAGCGCCGCGCGCTTCGACCCGGCGCAGGGGTCGGAAAAGGTGTTCATTTCGACGATCGCGCGTCGTCGCCTCATCGACCGCATCCGTCGCGGCCGCATGAATGCGATGATGGACGGCGAGGAAGCGCTCGAGGACCCGCGTTTTGCCGAGCACGGCAACCACGGCGAAATCCGCGTGGAGGCCGAGCGTGCGGCGGCGGTCGTCGCCCGGCTGCGGCCAGAGCAGCGCAAGGTGTTGAGCATGGGGCTGCTCGAGGGGCTGACGCATTCCGAAATCGCGACGGCGACCGGCATGCCGCTCGGCACGGTTAAGACGCAGATGCGGCGTGGGCTGATCCAGGTGCGGCAGTGGATGAAGATAGAAAGCCCGATGCAGGTGGAGCAGGCGACGCCCTGAAGGAGTCGCCGTCGGCGTCGCCTCCGCGCGATGCCGAAGATCCCTCGCCGCAGCGCCTGCCTCGCCGGTTGCGCCGCCGTCTCGATGCCAGCGCGGAAGCCTGGTGCAGATCGGGCCACGGCGAGCCGCCCGAAGGTCCGGTCGTACATGAGCGACTCGTCGTCGACCGCCGCGCGCAGCGTCGCGGTTGGTACGCGGCGGCGGTTTGCCTCCTGCTGGCGATCGCCGGCTGGTGGCCGCGACTGGCACATCTTGCCACCGACGCCGCTCACGGCATCTCCCCACTGCAGGCCGACGCCGAGCGCGGACGGCAGTACCTGCTCAAGTCCGGCGGCGCGCACGTGGGACGTTGGTCGTGGGCGCACGAATCGGGCCTGGCCGCCGACGTTCGCGGCGAAGTCGTCTGGCACGGCGAACGGCAGGAAGGCTACCTGACGCTCTCGGGCCTGGAGCCCAATGCGCCGGCGGGCCGCCAATACCAGTTGTGGATCTTCGACGCCGCGCGCGACGATCGCTATCCCGTGGACGGCGGGGTGTTCGACGTGCCGGTGCACAGCCAGTCGATGACCGTGCCGATCCGCCCGGCGCTGCGCGTGTCGCAGCCGGTCGCGTTCGCCGTCACGCTCGAGGCGGTGGGTGGCGTCGTCGTCTCCGACCGCAGCCACCTCATGGCGCTCGCGCGCGCGGGCGGCAACTGAGACGGGGCGGCACGATGCCTCCAGACCCGCTGCTGCACGCGACTGCCGGCCATGCGGCCGCGGATGCACAGACAGCCGACGCCGTGCTGATGGTGCGGCCCGCCAGCTTCGGCTGGAATCCGCAGACGCAGGCGAGCAATCGCTTCCAGCGTGCCGAGCCCGGCCTCGCGAGCGACGCGAACGAGCGCGCTCGCACAGAGTTCGATGCCCTCGTGTTGCAGTTGCGCGTGGCGGGCGTCGAAGTGACGGTGGCCGCCGATGCTGCAGCACCGGCGTGCCCGGACGCCGTCTTCCCGAACAACTGGGTGAGCATGCATGCCGACGGTACCGTCGTGCTGTATCCGATGCTCGCGCGCAACCGGCGGCTGGAACGACGCCTGGAACTGATCGCGTCGCTCGCCGCCGCGAGCGGCCGCAGGGTTGTGCGCCTGCTCGACCTCACGCAGCACGAGTCGCACGGCCGGTTCCTCGAAGGCACGGGCAGCATCGTCTTCGATCACGCCCGGCGCATCGCGTATGCCTGCCTGTCGCCGCGTACTCATCCAGAGCCCCTGGCCGAACTCTGCGACGAACTCGGTTACGAGACGTGCACGTTCACGGCCACCGACGCTGCGGGCGTCCCGATCTATCACACCAACGTGATGCTGGCCGTCGGCTCGCGCTCCTGCGTCATCGCCGCAAGCGCCATCGACCTGTCTGACCGCGAGCGGGTACTGTCGAGCCTCGCCGCGTCGGGCCGCCACGTGGAAATCATCGATGCCACGCAGATGGCTGGTTTCGCGGGCAATGTGCTCGAGCTGCGCGCGGCGGATGCGGGCAGCGTACTGGCGATGTCCGTGGCGGCGCAGGCGTCGTTCGGGCCGGCGGCGATCGAGCGCCTGGCGTCGACCGTGAATCGCATCGTGGCGGCACCGATCCCGACGATCGAGACGCTCGGGGGCGGTTCCGTCCGCTGCATGCTCGCCGAAGTGTTCCTCCCGCGCTGACTCCGCGACCGCGCGTTACCGGGTGCTAGAATCGCCGCGTCGCGCGCAGAGGACGCAACGTGCTCGAACTCGGTATCAAAGCCCTGGCCGCTTACCTGCTGGGGTCGGTGATCGGCAGCCTGCTGTTAGGCCGCCTGCGCGGCGTCGATATCCGCACGCAGGGCAGCGGCAACGCCGGCGGCACCAATGCGCTGCGCACGCAGGGCTGGGGTTTCGCACTCGGCGTGGTCGTGGTCGACGTGGGCAAGGCGCTGGTCGCGGTCGGCTGGTTGCCCGGTCTCGTACTCCCCGGCATCGGCGTCGATCCGGGCGTGGACCGCGAATGGCTGGCGGTCGTGTGCGCGGCGGCCGTGGTGTTCGGACACGTGTATCCGGTGTGGCACGAGTTTCGCGGCGGCAAGGGCGCCGCAACGCTGATCGGCGCCGTGGCGGTGCTGGCGCCGCTGGCACTCGCGCCAGTGCTGCTGGTGTGGCTCGCCACCGTGATGCTCACGGGCTACGTGGGGCTCGGCACGATGCTCGGCACGGCGACGTTGCCGTTGTACTTTGCATTCACCGCGCCGCGCAGCATGCCGCTGGTGGTCTTCGGCCTGATCGTGGCGGCCTTCATCGTCTTCACCCATCGCTCGAACGTGCGGCGCATGCGCGACGGCGTCGAGAACCGCGCGCGCCGTCTCTGGCTCCTGCGGCCGCGATGAGCGCAAGCGCGGAGCGGCTCGTGCGCCTGCTCGCGGATGGCGAGATGCACTCTGGCGAGCGACTCGCGGCCGACCTCGGTGTCACCCGCGCGGCGGTCTGGAAGATCGTGGCCGAACTGCGTGAACGCGGCATCGCCGTCGCGAGCCACGAGCGTCGTGGCTATCAGCTAGCACAGTCCGTCGAACTGCTCGACCTGCAGTCGCTGCGACGGAGCGCCGCGGCAGCGGGCGTCGCGCTGCCGGCAGCCACCGCCGTGTTCTTCGAACTCGGCTCGACCAACGAATACCTGCATGCGGCCGCTGCGCCGCCGCCCGCCGAGCCGCGCCTGGTGTTCGCAGAACTCCAGACGGCGGGACGCGGGCGACGCGGCCGCGAGTGGCTCGCGCCGTTCGGATCCGGGCTCACGTTTTCGATCGGATGGACGTTTGCCGAGATGCCCGCGGACCTGTCGGCGCTCAGTCTTGCACTGGGTGTCTGTGTCGTGCGCGAGTTGCGCGAACTCGGCGCGGCGGACGCGCAGCTCAAGTGGCCCAACGATATCGTGCATCGCCACGCCAAACTCGGCGGCCTGTTGTTGCAGATGCGCTCGGAGGCGGGCGGGCCGGCGTACGTGGTCGCCGGACTGGGATTGAACCTGGCGCTGCCCGAAGCCGCTCGCGCTGCAATCCAGGGTCCGCTCGCCACGCCAGTCACCGACCTCGCGACTGCCCGTGGCGGCAACGCACCGCCTCGCCTCGACACGGCGGCGCGCGTCTCCGGCCGCATGCTCGCGGGCCTCGCCGAATTCTCGCGCTCGGGCTTCGCATCGTTCGCCGGCGACTGGGCGGCCTTCGACTCGCTGCGTGATGCGCCTGTCACCGTGCTGCGCCACGACGGCCCGATGGAAGGCGTCGCACGTGGAGCGGATGCCGAAGGTGCCTTGCGGGTCGAGATCCCGGGCGGCGTCGTCGAGCGAGTGCATGCGGGCGACGTCAGCCTGCGCCGGTCGCGGCAGGCCGAGGCAGGGGCCGAGTGATCCTGTTCGTCGACATCGGCAACACGCGCGTGAAGTGGGCGACGCAGGTCGACGGCCGGCTGTCGCCGCAACGTGCGGCAGAGTACGAGCAGTGGTCCGCAGCCGACTGGCAGCGTGAGTTGTTCGACGGACCACCGGTCGCGCGCGTGCTGGCTGCGACGGTTGCCGGCGGCGAGAGCCGGCTTGCGCTCGAAGCGGCGGCCCGCAGGGCCGGCACGACGCGCGTGGATTTCGTGGCGTCGACCTCTGCGCTCGCGGGCGTTCGCAACGCCTATCCCGAGCCGGGGCTGCTCGGCGTCGATCGCTGGGTGGCGCTGATCGGCGCATATCACCTCGCTCGTGGGGCGTGCTGCGTGGCCGACGTCGGCACGGCGGCTACGCTCGACACGGTCGACGCAACGGGCCAGCACCTCGGCGGATTCATCGTGCCCGGCCCGCACATGATGGTGCGGTCGCTGCATGCCGGGACGAGCAACCTGGCTGCGTACACGGCCGCCAGCCCTGTCGGTGGCGCCCGGCTCTTTGCCGACAACACCCGCGATGCCATCGAGCGCGGCTGCCGCGTTGCGCTGGCGGCGCTCATCGATCGCACCTGCGCGGAACTGGCCCGAAGGACGCAGTCCGCGCCGCGCCTGTATTGCACGGGAGGTGCAGCGGACGAAGTGCTGCCATACGTAGTTACCACGTCCGAGCGGGTGCCTGACCTGGTTTTGCGTGGACTGGCCCGCATCGCCGCTGCCACGCTTGAACGGTGACCGGCGGTTGTTGTCCAATCGGGGTGACAGGATGTCCTGTCGCCACAGTCATGGCCTGCGCGGGGCACCTAATCCTGTCGGGTCTCCAGGAGAAAAATTGAGTAAATTCAGCCGTTTGGTAGTCATCGCGGGCGCTGTTGCCGGTCTCGCGGGTTTTGGTTCCACAGCGCATGCGGATGCCGCGGCGGGCAAGGCCACGTTTACGTCGACTTGCGCCGAGTGCCACGAAGTCGCCGACTTCGAGGGCGAAGACGCGGCCGCACTGCAGGGCACGATCAAGAATATCGTCGCCGGCACGCAGAAGCACAAGAAGGCGCTGAAGCTGACCGACGCGCAGATCGCGGACGTTGCGGCTTACATGGCCAGCGGCAAGTAAGCCGTCCAGGCGTCACCCGGCAGAGCCCGGGCTCCACTGGGGTCCGGGTTTTGTTGCATTGCGGTATACACGGCCTGAATCTTCGCCCCCGGATCGCTATCATTCCCGCGTCATCCAGCCCCGATTCCCGGTGCGTCCAGAGGAGGATCCGATGAAAGTCCTGCGTATTCTTGCCTTGTCCGTCGCCGCCTTCGCCATTGCGGGCTTCAGCACCGCCGCGAGCGCTGATGCCGCAGCAGGCAAGGCGAAGTTCACGGCCGCCTGTGCCGAATGCCACGAAGTGGCGGATTTCGAGGGCGAGAGCGCGGCCGCGTTGACCGATTCGCTCAAGAAGATCGTCGCCGGTACGCAGAAGCACAAGCAGGCGCTGAAGCTGACCGACGCCGAAGTCGCCGATCTCGCCGCCTACATGGCCGCCGGCAAGTAACACGCGCGGCTACTGCACGAGGGCCCGGCCGCCATGCGGCCGGGCCTTCTGTTTTTGATTTGCTAACATCGGGCGCAATCGAACCCTCCCGGCGGTCCATTGCGCGTCCTGTTCCTCCTGCTGCTGCTTGCCAATGTGCTGTTCCTGGCCTGGACCCGCTGGGTCGTGCCGGTCGCGCCCGCGACGATGGACGCGCCTGCACCCGGCGGGCGCGAGCTGCAGCCAATCCGGCTGCGAGCCGAATCGCCGGATGCGCCGGCCACTGCCGCTGACCCGTCCGGTGCTGGCCTGCTGGCCGCTTCCTGCGTGAGCGTGGGCCCGTTCTTCGATCCAGATCATGCGGCGGCGGTCAACGCGCAGCTCGAGCGGCTCGGGTTCACGAGCCGCCGGCGTGTGTCGCAGGATGAAGTGCGTGTCGGCTACTGGGTGCGGGTACCGAACCTGGCCACTCCCGCGGACGCCACCAATGCATTGGCCACGTTGAAGGTGGCGGGCCTCGCCGACGCCTACGTCCTGGCCGACGGTGAGCCGGACAATACGGTTTCCGTGGGTGTGTATGCCGACCCGCGCCGCGCGGCAGAAGTCTCCGCCCTGGTGCAGAAGGCGGGCTTCACTCCGGAAACGAGCGACCGCGTGCGGACGCTGGAGGTGCTCTGGCTCGACATCGACCGGCAGGCGAACGGCGGCCTGCCGTCGCTCGAGTCGCTCGGCACGCCGCCGGAAGGCGGTCTGCCGTACGACATGAGGGCGTGCCCGGCCCCCAGCCCGGATGGCGACGTGACTTCCCCCGCAAACCGGGCAGGAGTGCCTGCCGGAGCGAGCGGCACCGGTTAAGGTAGAATCCCGATCTCCTTGCGGACCGGGCCGGCTTAGCACAGCTGGTAGTGCACCTGATTTGTAATCAGGGGGTCGGGGGTTCGAATCCCTCAGCCGGCACCACATCGAGCAGACACACACGAGGAAAGCCCATGGCGCTCTGGAAAGACCCGACTAAAGATCCGTCGATGCCCGGTTCCGATGGGGCAGCCGCCCTGGCCACCGAACCGGCCCTGCGTTCCGTCGCGACTCCCGTCCCCGCTTCGGCCCCGGCGTCCGCCGAGCCGTCGCGACGCAGCGAGCGTGCGGCTCCGCCTGCCGTGGGCAGCGCGAAAGAATCGCTGATCGCGGCCGACGTCACCATCGAAGGCAAGATCGAAGGCGCCGGCCACGTCCGCATCGCCGGGCGATTCAAGGGCGACGTCAACGTGCAGGGCAACGTGACGATCGAGCAGGGCGCACACGTCACCGGACAGATTGCTGCAGCCACCGTGATGGTGAGCGGCGAGGTGCACGGCAACATCCAGGCCAGCTCGCGCGTCGAGCTGCTCGAGACGGGCGTCATCAATGGCGACGTGAAAGCGGCCGTGCTGACGGTTGCGGCGGGCTCGCGCATGCGTGGCAACGCCGACTTCGGCTGGCCGGAATCGGCGAAGTAGCCGCGCGCTGCGCGCGGCCAGCGGATGATCACGGGACGCACAGGATCGCCGGGCAGTGTGGGCAAGACGCGCTCTTGTCCGCACTGCAAGGCGACGATCCTGGCAAGCGCGCCGATCTGCCCGCAGTGCCGCCATCACCTGCAGTTCGGCGCGGCTTCGACCGCCGCCGCTGACGCAACGCCCCATTTTTCCGCGCTGAACGTGGAGGGCACGCTCCGGCACTCGGAGCAGGGCGGCGACTGGGAGTACTCGGTGGTGCTCACGATCCGCAACGAACGTGGCGAGGAGATCGCGCGGCAGGTCGTAGGCGTAGGCTCCCTGCGCAGGACGGAAGCCCGGATATTCACCCTCGCCGTGGACGTCGCCACGCCGAGGGGGCGTTGAATCGAGCGGTCTCTACTTGCCGTACTGCTTCGCGCAGCCCGCCTCGTTCGCTTGCGCGACGATCGCGCTCGGCGCGACCGACGGTGGCGAGCCCGCAGGCGCGTTGGCGATGGCCTGCAACTGGTCGCGGAAGGCCTGGCATTGTGGTGCGTCGTCGATCATGACCAGCATGCCAGTCGCCATCTTGGCCACCTCCGCACTGTCGTAGGTCGGGGCAGCCGGCTCGGGCTGTGTGGCAGCGGCGGGGGCTGCCTCCTCGTCTGCCGCGACCGGGGCCGGGGCGGGCGCCTGCTTCGAGCACGCGGCCACCAGCAAGCCAAGCACTGCCAGTCCCACCAAGGTTGTCCGGTTCGTCATCGCTACGCTCACTCACGCTGTGACCCCGGTTCGGGGCCGGCGAAGAATGTCACAAGGACGGCGAAATGCGATCGCGGATTTCCCAGATCGGGGCCGGGCGCCACGGCAGATCCACGCACCGCTTCCCTGCAGCGGCGGCCGGAATCGACCGGCACGGCAGGGTGGTCTATGCTCCGGGGGTCGCACCGCCCGGCGGCCGTTCTGATGCGGCGAAGCCGCAGTCAGTGCAATTACCTATTCTTATAGGCGTGCGGCGTTTGCGAGCCTCTCGTACACGTTGGGGGTTCCGAGCCACGGGGTGAGACGACATGTGCCTGGCCGTTCCTATGAAGATCACGGGCATCGACGGTTTCAACGCCACCTGCGAAGCCAAGGGCATCCAGCGCGAAGTGAGCCTGTTCATGCTGCAGGGCGAGCCGATCGACGTCGGCGACCACGTGCTGATCCACGTCGGCTATGCGATCCAGAAGATCAGCGAGGAGGAGGCCCGGTCCACCTGGGACCTGTTCGACGAGATCCTCGAGCATGCATGAGCTCGCGGTCTGCCAGGCCCTGATCGAACAGGTCGAGCGCGTGGCCCGCGACAACGCGGCGCGCCGGATCCTGTCGATCACGGTGTCTGTCGGGCCGTTGTCGGGCATCGAGGCCAAGCTGCTAGAGCACGCCTATCCGCTCGCGGCTGCCGGCACGGTGGCGGCAGAGGCGAAGCTGGTGGTCGTGACCGTGCCCGTGCGCGTGCGTTGCCGCGCCTGCAAGGCCGAGACCGAGGCTGCGTCGAACCGCCTGCTCTGTGGCAGCTGCAACGACTGGCACGTCGACGTGATCGCCGGCGAAGAAATGCTGCTGCAGCGGGTCGAGATCGAAACGGCCGACGAAGCCGTCCATTGAGGACGGTCAAGTCATGAAAACGAGGTCGCGCTGATGTGCCGTGATTGCGGATGTTCACTGGGTCCTGCGGCGATGCGCGCGCCGTTCGCGGCGCAGCCGGCTGGCAAGGGTCACATCGAATCGATCGAGGTGATCACGGCCATCCTCGACGAGAATGATCGCGTTGCCGCGCACAACAGGACCCATTTCGACGGCCACGGCGTGCTCGCGATCAACCTGATGTCATCGCCGGGCTCCGGCAAGACCTCCCTGCTCGAGGCGACCATCAGGGCGCTCGCGGGCGAGCTGAAGATCGCCGTGATCGAAGGCGACCTCGCGACGGAGAACGACGCGGCGCGCATCCGCGCCTGCGGCGTTCCGGCGATCCAGATCACCACCGGCAACGCCTGCCACCTCGATGCGCAGATGGTGCACGACGCCTTGCACGACCTGCCGCTCGACGGCATCGACGTCCTGTTCGTCGAGAACGTCGGCAACCTGGTGTGCCCCGCGAGCTTCGACCTTGGCGTGCACCGCAACCTCACGCTGCTGTCGGTGCCCGAAGGCGACGACAAGCCGGCCAAGTACCCGGTGATGTTCCGGGCAGCGGACCTGACGCTGATCACCAAGGTCGACCTGCTGCCGCACATCGAAGAGTTCAGCGTGGCCCGTGCGCGCGACTCGTTGCGCCAGGTGGGGTTCCGGGGCGACATCATCGAGCTCACGCGGCGTGGCGGGCCGGGCTTCGACGCCTGGCTGGGCTGGTTGCGCAGTGAAATCGCGGCTCGGCGCGCTGCCGCCGCCTGAGTCGCGCACAGGGGGCAATGACATGACCACCGCCGCCGAATGGCTCGAGCGTATCCGCGCATTGCCGCTGCCGGCGACCATCAAGGTCATGAACGTCTGCGGTGGTCACGAGCGTTCCATCACCACGGCGGGCCTGCGCAAGGCGATCCCGTCGAACATCGAACTCGTGCCCGGCCCGGGTTGCCCGGTCTGCATCTGCCCCGAGGAAGACATCTACGAGGCGATCCAGCTGGCGCTGCACGAAGGCGTGATCCTGGTGGCCTACGGCGACATGTTGCGCGTACCGGTCAACGCGCCGAAGAGCGAGCCACGATCGCTCGAGCAGGCCAAGGCGGCGGGCGCCGACGTGCGTCCGATCGCGAGCCCGCTCGAGGCCGCGAAGATCGCGAGAGAGAACCCGACGCGCAAGGTCGTGTTCCTGGCTGCGGGTTTCGAAACGACGACGGCTCCGGCGGCAGCGCTGCTGGCGCAGGGCGCGCCGACGAACCTGCTGTTCCTGATGTCGGGCCGCCGCACGTGGCCCG
>JBAVJR010000234.1:0-1585 GCA_049687855.1 Steroidobacteraceae bacterium
TCCCAATCACCAGCTGAGACCGCGCGTGTCACGGTATTGCCTTCGGAAACCGAAAGATCCACGTCAATTGCAGGACAGATCTTCTGGCACCTGACCTATGCACAGCTTTTGAAGTAACGGCGGGCGTGTGAGAGGCCGACCACCCGGAGACCCCTGGAAAAGCTGCGCTAAAACAGAAGGACGGTGAAGTTGGCGCTTCGCCGAATCTCTTGCCAGGAGTCACCCGGATGGTGAAACAGAGTTCCAAGGATATCGAGAAAACGCCCGCCCAACAAGGCCCCCCAGCCAGTAAGGGAAAGCCCTATGAAATTGGGGCTGCCACGCCTTTCGACTTCGAGAGCAAGAACCTGACCGCCTACGGTGGGCTGCTACCAGTGGCCGCCATGTTGGAGCGTCTGAAGTTCCAGGAATTGGTGGAAGAGACGGTGACGGTGAAGCGGCGAACGCGGTCGATGCCGGCTTTTCAGTTCGTGTTGGGAATGGTGTTGGCCTCGTACGTCGGTTTCTCGCGGCTGAATCATCTCAGCTTTCTGAAGAACGAGCCGATGTTGACAGGGATCTTGAAGGTGCTGACCTTGCCGCCGCAAAGCACGTTCTGGCGCTTTCTGGCCTCGCTGCACTTGACGGTGGCCGGGCAGTTGCTGAAAGTGCAACGGGCGATGCGGCAGCGGGTCTGGGCCGCGGCGAATGTGCAACTGACGACGATCACGCTGGACACCGACACCACGGTCCATACCGTCTTCGGCCAACAGATGGGAGCCCGGAAAGGCTATAACCCGAAGCATCGCGGCAAGAAGAGTTATCAGCCGATCCTGACCTTCCTGGCCGAGACGCGGGAATACGTTTGCGGCGAACTGCGCAACGGCGACCGGCCCACTGGCAAGCAGATCGCCCAGCATCTGCGTGAAGTCTTCAGCGCGCTGCCGCCCAGCGTCAAGACGGTATACGCACGAGCCGACTCCGGCTTCTATTGCTGGGAGGCGGTGGCCGCCTATACAAGCCAGCAGGTTCATTTCGTGATCTCGGCGCGCAAGACGCCCCGGCTGGTGGAACAGTTGCAGGCGGCCCGTTGGACGGGATCGCCCCGTACCGATGCCGATGGACAGTGTGAGTTCCGCTATCAGCCCGAAGGCTGGGACCGGGCTCTGCGTTTCATCGCCCTCCGCTACGTCCAGAAACCCAAGGCCGCCGAACCGGGCCAGCCCGAGCAATACCAACTGTTCGATACGCCCGCGTACAGCTATCGCGTCTTCGTCACGAGCCTGGCTGCGCCGATCGACGCCCTGGTGGGCTTCTACCGGGACCGGGGTTCGTCCGAGAACCTGATCAAGGAAGCCAACAATGACGCGGGATTGACCGCGCATCCATCGGGGCGCTGGGCGATGAACTGCATCCACTTTCAAATCGCCATGCTGGCCTACAATCTGAACTGCTGGCTCATGCTCTTCAATCGTGAGGAAAAAGCCACCGTGAGTGAGATGCCGCACACCACCCTCGCTACCGCGCGTCTGCGCTTTCTTTTCTTCGCGGCGAAGATCTGGCGCCATGCCGGGCGCGTCGGCGTCAGCTACAGCGACCACTATGC
>JBAVJR010000235.1:0-2121 GCA_049687855.1 Steroidobacteraceae bacterium
GTCCCGTGTAGACCGCGTCTTCGGCGCCATCCGGAAATCCAGGCTGCGTGTCGGCGTCGATCCAGTCCGCCATGGCGGCGGCCCACTTCGGTTCGATCTCGAGCATGCCGAGGATGCGTTCGAGTTGCTCGACCGCCTTGGCGTCGGTCGTGCCGTCGCTGAAGACGAGGTTGTTCAGGTTGAAGCGGCCCTGCAGGTCGTCGATGCGACCTTCGACCGTGCCGACGCCCTCGTCGATCGGCAGGGCCGACAGCGACTTGGCCCAGATCTCGCCGTAATGGTCGGTCTGCGAGTCCTGTGCGTCCTTGCGCAGGACGTCGGCGGCCCAGGCCTCTGCGCCGAGCGCGACTTCGAAGCCCTGGTCGAGCGCAAACAGGTTGGCGCTGCGACGCTGGTCGACCATGCCGCGGAACGTCACGTTGACCGCGAGGATCGTCGCGAGCGCAACGATCAGCACGGCCATGATCAGCGCGACGCCACGCTGGCGTGCCGGGAACGATGCGTGTTGCCGCCGTCGCATCAGCCCGTCACCTCGACGATGCGCTTGATCTCGCCCCAGTCCTCGAGGTCGAGCGTGACCTCGACCGCGGCAGGCCGCAGCCGTTCCTGCTCGACGGGGTTGCCGCCCAGCTGCGGCCAGCGGTCGACCCACTCCAGCGATGGCGACAGGAAGCGGAACGTCACCGAGCGCACGCCGCTCAGGAGCCGCACGCGCACGGGTTCGGCAGCCTGCGTGCGGTCGAGCACGCGCCAGTAGTCGCGCCAGAGGCCGTCCTGGTCCAGGCGATAGCCCACGCGCTGCAGTGTTGGACGCGGCAGGCCCGCGGTGTTCATCCAGCCGGACCGCGTGAACTCGACCCTGTATTCGACCGACTCGCCGGCCAGCACGGCGGGCACGCGCTGGTCGCCGATCGGCTCCCGGATCGGGCGCGGCTCGATCTGCGTGAAGTCCTGCGCCAGCGTCTGCACGGCGCGCTGCACCTCACGCACGCGTTCGAGACGCAACTGCTGGTACTCGGTCTGCTTCTGCAGCTGCGTGTAACCCGACAGCGCCATCACGCCGACGAACGCGAAGATTGCGATCGCCACCAGCACTTCGAGCAGCGTGAAGCCGCGCGCACGGGTCGCAATGCCCGGGGGCCGGTGCTGCAATGTGCTGCGCCTCATTCTTCCGAGTCCGCCGGCAAACCGGGTGGCTTGCCTGGAGGCTGA
Source organism: Steroidobacteraceae bacterium (assembly GCA_049687855.1). Classification (GTDB taxonomy): domain Bacteria; phylum Pseudomonadota; class Gammaproteobacteria; order Steroidobacterales; family Steroidobacteraceae; genus RPQJ01. The sequence goes on from JBAVJR010000235.1 coordinate 1,213, forward strand.
CCAGGAGTCGGCGCGGACCCACCCGTATCTTCTTCCCCGCCTTCGGTGCCGGGCGCGCCTGAGCCGGCCCATTGGGTGCCGCCCGCGCCGCCGCCGGCACCGCCCACGGCGTCGCCGTAGAAGCCTGAGACGTTGGCGAGCGGGGCGCCATCGGGCGTTTCTGCCCGGCGCACGGCGATGTCGATGCGCCGCAGGCTGGCGACCTGGGTCTGCGTGACCTGCATCGACCACTGCCATTGCTGGTCCGCGAATTCGACGCGACCCGTCGATTCGGCGATGTCGGGTGGCGACGCCTGCAGGCGCCGCTCGGTCAGCACGTTCATGCCGATCCAATGCGCCAGCGTCTTGTCGCGCAGGTAAGTGCCGTTGCGCGCCGCCTGCGTCACGGCCTGGATCGCCGCGATCATGCCGAGCGCGACGATCACCAGCGCGGCCAGCACTTCGATCAGCGTGAAGCCTCGCTGGGCAGATGAGCGAATGGCGGAGGTCTGCATCGTCAGCGCTTTTCGCGGATGTCGTCGTGCACTTCGATCTTGCCCTCGATCGTGCCGCTCACGCGGCGCTGCTCGTCGGTGCCGTCGCGTGCGAAGCCGACGTCGAACGGCACCTGTTCGCCCGAGGCCTGCAGGATCACCTGCGGCTGAATCGGGTCGCGCTCGGTCGCCGGCGCGCGTGGCTTCAATTGCACGTTGCGGTCCTCGAGCCGCAGCGAGAGCCGCAGGCCCTCTGGCATCGCGCGCGCGCGGAGCAGGGGGTCGTCTTCGACCGCGTTCCAGCGCTCGACGCGGCCGTCGTAAGCGAGGAATTCGTACCCCGTTTCGTCGAGCCGCAAGCCGATATCGCGGCTCTGCAGGATGGCGTCCTCCCGCGTCTGCAGCAGGATGGCCTGCAGGCGCTCGGCTTCCTGCT
>JBAVJR010000236.1:0-5405 GCA_049687855.1 Steroidobacteraceae bacterium
GGATGCGGCCGCGACGCTCAGCGCCTGAGGCACGGAGACAGCCATGAGCACCAGTTCGTTCAGCACGCGCCGCGATTTCCTCAAGGGCTCCGCGGCCGCCACCGGCGCGCTCGTCATCGGGTTCACGCTGCCCATGACGTCCCGGTTCGCCCAGGCCGCGGCGGCCGCAACCGCAGGGGCAGGCTTTGCACCGAACGCCTTCCTGCGCATCGCACCGAGCGGACAGGTCACGGTCATCTGCGGCCTCTCCGAGATGGGCCAGGGCGTGCACATGGGCATTGCCTCGCTGGTGGCCGAGGAACTCGACGCCGACTGGAAGAGCGTCCAGCTCGAACAGGCGCCGGTGGACAAGGCGTACAACAATCCCATCTTCGGCATGCAAGCCACGGGCGGCTCGACTGCGATCCGCGGTCACTACGAGCCGATGCGCAAGGCGGGCGCGGCAGCGCGGGAAATGCTGGTCACCGCGGCCGCCACGCAATGGGGCGTCGACGCCGACCGGTGCCACACACAGGATGGCCGCGTCATGGGGCCCGATGGCAAGTCGGCCGGTTACGGCGAACTGGTCGCAGCCGCCTCGAAACTGCCGGTGCCGCAGAACCCCGTCCTCAAGGACCCGAAGGATTTCCGCATCCTCGGCAAGGGCCTGACCCGCATCGACACGCCGGCCAAGGTCAACGGCAGCGCGGGTTTCGGTATCGACGTCAAGGTGCCGGGACTGCTCACGGCGGTGATGGTGCACGCACCGGTACCCGGCGCGAAGATCGTGTCGGTCGACGATGCCGCTGCGAAGGCGATTCCGGGCGTGAAGCAGGTCGTGCAGATTCCGCAAGGCGTCGCCGTGCTGGCCGAGGGTTACTGGACTGCGCTGAAGGGCCGCGACGCACTGGTTGTGAAATGGGACGACGGCCCGCTCGGCTCGTTGTCATCCGAGTCGATTTCGAAACTACTGGCCGACGCTACGACCAGGCCGGGCGCTGTGGCGCGTAACGAGGGCGACGTGGGCGTCGCCGTCGCGAAGACGGTCGAGGCCGTCTACGAAGCTCCCTACCTCGCGCACGCCTGCATGGAGCCGATGAACTGCACGGCCTGGGTACGCGCAGGAGAGGCCGAAGTCTGGGCGCCGACGCAGGGCCCGGGCCCGCAACAGGGCATCGTCGCGCAACTGACGGGCCTGCCGCCCGAGAAGGTGCAGGTGCACACGACGTACCTCGGCGGCGGTTTCGGCCGTCGCTTCGCGTCGGACTTCATCATCGCCGCGACGTTGATCTCGAAAGCGGCCGGCGTACCGGTGAAGCTCGTCTACACGCGCGAAGACGACATGCGCGCGTGGTTGTACCGACCCGCATCGGTCGCGCGCTTCACGGCCGGTCTCGACGAGGCCGGCAATCCGGTGTCATTCACGGCACGCATTGCATCGCCGGCTCTGTCGATAGCCGCCGGGTTCGCCAAGGAGTTGCCGAAAGGCATCGACGAATTCGCGATTGAAGGCATCGGCGACATGCTCTACGCGTTCCCGAACCTGCGCGTCGAATACGCCCAGGCGGAACCCGGCATCCCGCTCTGGTTCTGGCGCTCGGTCGGCCATTCCCAGAACGTCTATTTCATCGAAGCGTTCATCGACGAGGTTGCGGCAGCGGCCGGCAAGGATCCCGTCGAATTCCGGCGTTCGCTGCTGTCCAAACAGCCGCGCCTGCGCGGCGTCCTGGACCTGGCGGCGCAGAAAGCCGGCTGGGGCTCGCCTTTGCCGCAGGGCGTCCATCGCGGCGTGGCGATCACGAACTGCTTCGGCAGTTTCGTGGCGCAAGTGGCAGAGGTCTCGCTGGACGCGAACGGCAGACCGCGAGTGCATCGAATCGTGGCGGCCGTGGACTGCGGACGCACGGTGAATCCGGACGTGATCCACCGCCAGGTCGAAGGCGCCATCGCCTACGGACTCAGCGCCGCGATGTACGAAAAGATCACGTTCAGGAACGGACGCGTCGAGCAGTCGAATTTCGACGACTACCCGATGCTGCGCATCGACGAGATGCCGAAGGTCGAAGTGCACATCGTGCCCAGCACGGAGGCACCGGGCGGCATCGGTGAACCGGGCCTGCCGCCGGCCACACCGGCGGTGATCAATGCGGTCTTCGCAGCGACCGGCAAGCCGGTCCGGACGTTGCCGGTCTAGGGCTTCTTCAGCAGCGACGCCAGGTCCGCGAACGGTGAGTGGGTGGCGCCCGGCCGGTCGTCCTCGCGCAGCGACGTCCCACCCTGATCGACGTAGCGCTGGTGCTCGTTGTCGTGGCAGTACAGACAGAGCAGTTCCCAGTTGCTGCCGTCGGGCGGGTTGTGCTCGTGGTCGTGGTTCTTGTGATGAACCGTCAGTTCATGGACGTTGGAATGCTCGAACTCCCGCGCACAGCGGCCGCAGACCCAGGGGAAGAGCTTCAAGGCCTGGGCGCGGTATCCCTGCTCGCGCTGGTCCCGCGCACGGCGCGCTTCGGCAACGACGCGATCGAGCCGGCCGAGGTCGGGAGTCACGCGCTTGCGGGTGGTCATGCGCAGATTGTGATCACGCACGACCCGATAGGAAAGAGCCGCTTGCCGGAATCGCCGCCGGCACTGCGACCTCCCGTCCCGTAGACTGCACCGGCCGAACAGGCGTCCGTTTCCTACATCGATCGGAGAATCCGCAGTGTCCAAGGCAACCGTTTGCAGCCCGCTCGCCCTGACGGTCGCCCTGGCTCTCGCCCTGGCTCTCGCGGGCTGCGACAGGTCGGCTCCGGGTGCCGCGGCGCCCGGCACGCCTCCAGTGACCGGGCCCGCGACGTCACCGCACCCCATGCCCACCACCACCGGTCCCGTCGACGTGTCCGGAATCGTCAAGGCGGAAGGCGGCAAGACCATCGCCGAAGTCTTTGCCGAGAAGGACCAGCTGGCGGGCAAGCCGGTCGTGTTCCGCGGCAAGGTGGTCAAGAGCAACCCGGGCATCCTGGGCAAGAACTGGATTCACGTGCGTGACGGTTCGGGCGCGGAGGGCTCGAACGACATCACCGTGACCACCGTCAGCGCGCAGCCGAACGTCGGCGATACGGTGCTCGTGGCCGGCGCCGTCGTGCTGAACAAGGACTACGGTATGGGTTACCAGTACGACGTCATCATCGAAGACGCCGACGTCAAGATCGAGACTTCCGCCGTCCTGTGACCGCCTGACAGGTTAAGCTGTGACGGCCGCAGGGATTGGCGGCGCCCCGGGTCCCTGTCATGGCCGATATCTTCGTTTCCTACTCGCGCACGGACCGAGCGCGCGTCGCGGCACTGGTGGCCGCGATCGAGGCGCAGGGCTGGACGGTCTGGTGGGATTCGGCGATCAACACGGGCCAGGAATTCGACAGCCAGATCGAGAGTGAACTCGAGGCCGCCTATGCTGCGATCGTCGTCTGGACCCAGACCTCGGTCGCCTCCCGCTGGGTGCGCGGTGAAGCGCGCGAGGCCGCCGATCGCGGCATCCTGGTGCCGGTGCGCTTCGAGGGAGCGAAGCTGCCGATGGACGTGCGCGCCATCCACACCACCGATCTCGACGACTGGAACGATGACCCGGCCAGCGCACCGTTCCAGGAGCTGCTGCGTGCGCTCGGCTCGATGATCGCCCAGCAGCGCGCCGCCCGCGGCACATCGGCGGCGCCCGGAAATGCGGCTGCAAACCCGGTCGCCGCGGTGCCCGCCGTGTCTCGCGTCGCGATCTGCGTCCTGCCCTTCGTCAACATGAGCGGCGACGCCGAGCAGGAATACTTCAGCGACGGCATCACCGAAGACGTGATCACGGACCTGAGCAAGGTCTCGGCGCTGTCGGTCGTCGCGCGCAACACCGTGTTCACGTTCAAGGGCAAGAACGTCGAGATTCCGCTGATCGCACGCCAGCTCAAGGTCAGCCACGTGCTCGAGGGCAGCGTGCGCAAGGCCGGCCAGCGGGTACGCATCAGCGCGCAGCTGATCGACGGCACGACCGGCAGCCACGTGTGGGCCGAGCGCTATGACCGCGACCTGAACGACATCTTCGCGCTGCAGGACGAAATCTCCGAAGCCATCGTCAACGCGCTCAAGCTCAAGCTGCTGCCGGAAGAGAAGAAGGCGATCGAGCAACGCGGCACGACGAATCTCGAGGCCTACAACGTCTACCTGATGGCGCGGCAGTACAGCGTCACCGGCAACTACGGCAACGCGCGACGTTGCGAGGCAATCATCCGGCTGTGTCGCAGCGCCACCGAGATCGATCCCGATTACGCGGCAGCGTGGGCGCTCATGGCCGTGTCACAGGCCGCGCTGCGATTTCACTTCAGCGAGCCGGGGGATGGCGGACTTGCCGCGGCCGAACGGGCACTGTCGATCGATCCCAACCTGGCCGAGGCACACGCCGCCATCGCGCGCGTGCTGACGTCGAATTCGAAGTACGACGAGGCCCAGCGCGAGATCGCGACGGCCCTGCGGCTCGATTCGGAGTCGTTCGAAGTCAATACGGCCGCGGCGCGCCTCAACTACGCGCAGGGCCGCTATGAAGACGCCACGCGCTATTACGAGAAAGCCTCGTCGCTCATGGAAAGCGACTTTTCCTCGGTGGCGATGTTGATCGCGTGCTACCGGTCGCTCGGCAACCAGGAAGGGTTGCGCCACGCCGCGCAGCGCACGCTGGCGCGCGCCGAGAAGATCGCCGCGCAGGAACCTGACAACGGCATGGCCATGGGATACGTCGTGATGTCGCTGATCGCACTCGACCAGGGCGATCGCGCACGGGAACTCGCCAAGCGCGCGATGCTGCTCGATCCCGACAACCTCACCATGCGGTACAACTTCGCCTGCGGGTTCGTGGAACTGAAAGACGCCGAGACCGCGCTGAACCTGCTCGGGGCGGTGCTCGGGAAGGACACGCTCGAGACCGTGAACTGGGCGAAGGTCGATCCCGACCTGGATGCCCTGCGCGGGCATCCGCGCTTCAAGGCGATGCTCGAGGGCGCGGAGAAGCGGTTGGCGGCGGCGGGGGAATAGGCGAAGACGCTTGAAGCGAAGCCGACTTGTACGGATTCTTATGTCCCTGCCAACGGAGTACATTGTAATCGGGGCGCGATCCAAACCGCGCAGGTGAGTCAATGCCAGGAGGTTGGACTCATGGATACCAGCACCAGTACTGAACGACTCATGGCGGATCTGCAGGCTGTCGTCCGCGACACCGAGAATCTGCTGAAGGCCACGGCAGGCGATGCCAGCGAGCGCGCAACCAAGGCACGTGCACATGCGGAAGAGTCCCTGCACAAGGCCAGGGTCCGCATGAGCGAGCTGGAACAGGATGTCGCGGCCCGTGCCCGGGAAGCCGCCCAAAAGACGAACGCCTACGTGCACGAGAACCCCTGGCCGTCGATCAGCGT